>CAZODX010000045.1:0-6015 GCA_964578715.1 uncultured Thermotogae bacterium
AACCCCCAACCCGCGGCTCCGAAGGCCGCTGCTCTTCCAATTGAGCTACGGGCGCGAGCTTATAGCTCGACCTTCGCCTTGCCCAGCCTGAGGCTGGGCAAGAAACAGTCAGATACAGCTCGCTGTATTGTATGGCGAAACCCTCGGACGTGCAACCCCTTGAACCCTCCCCTTCCCCACGACGACTCACACGTGCTATACTCAGAGCGGGAGCACACGGATGCACGATGAGATCGCATGGGTTCGCCAGATCGCCCAAGGGGATGAAGAAGCGTTTGAAAAGCTCTTTCGCTGCTACGCGCCGCGAATCTTTCGCTTCGCTTTGGGCTATCTCAATGACGGCTCTCTCGCCGAAGAGGTCGTCCAGGAGACGATGATCGCCGTGTGGAAGGGCGCAAAGCACTATAAAGAGCAGAGCCAAGTCTCAAGCTGGATCTTGGGGATCGCAAGAAATAAAGCGTTAGATCGTGTGCGGGCGCTCCAGCGCGAACCGGAGCTTCTGCAAGAGAAACTCGACCGACGAGCGTCGTCACGAGCGACACCAGAGCAGATCGCTCAACGCGAGACCCAGATCGAGCGCGTGCGCAGGGCTTTAGAAAAACTCTCGCCGGAGCATCGCGAGGTGATGCTGCTTGCGTTCTATAACGATCTCTCTTACTCGGAGATCGCGCAGATTCTGAACTGCCCAGAGGGTACGGTAAAGAGTCGGGTGTACTATGCCAAAGAGCAGCTCAAAAAGATTTTGAGCGAGGACGGTGAGACTGTATGAGATTGCGCTGTTCTCACGAGCTGCGAGAGCTTCTGCCCTGGTATGCCAACGGCACGCTCAAAACAGAAGAACGCGCCCAAGTCGAAGCACATCTTGCGCGGTGTGCGCGCTGCCAGCGCGAGCTGCACGAGCTTCAGCGCATAAAAGAGCTTGTCGCGCTGAGCGTTGAGCGCGTCCCAGAGCCGTCTGCAGAACTCTTCGCTCGGACGATTGAACGGATTCGCACCGAAGGACGACATACGATAGCCCAGCTGAGCTGGCAGATCTTCGCGCTGGGGTTTTCGCTCGGTGTCTTATATGAGCGCGGGCGGGTGAAGCTCGAGCCGCAGATCGAAGCCTTCGGCTGGGAACTCAAACCCAGAAAGGGGTGAAAACGATGGTCAAAGAAGAATGGGGCCCAGAGGAAGTGGCCAAGATCCTGGACAAAGTTGCCGAAAAAATCCCGGCGCTCTTGAAGGGACTGCGCGACGTGGTCTATTCCGCAGAAGCTGGGGAGCAGTTCGGAAAAGCCGTCGGAGCGTTTTACAGCGAGCTGATCAAGCAGGGCATCCCTCAAGATCAAGCGATGGAGATGGCTAAGAGCTATATGATCAGTCTGAGAGACTTGGCCAAGCCCAGCATGAAGCTGGGAGAGAAAGAGATCGAAAGAGAGCTCAAGAAGGAGTCTTAGGCTATGAGGGCGTGGCGCTGGGCCAGGACGGTTCTGCTGGCGCTCTGGACGGTTGAGAGCTTGCTCTTGAAGCTGGGCTGGCTGGCGCTCACTTTGGGCTGGAGCAAATACCGAGCGGTCCGGTGCTATGAGCGCGAACTGAGACGCGCAGGGCTGCCAAGCCCGGTCGTGCAAGAATTAGTCGCGTCCTACAACATATCTCTAGGCGACTTCGTGCGAGGGGGCTGGCAGCGAAGACCAAGACGCCGAAGGTAGCTACTGTTGTTGATTTACGTCGAAACCCTTGACAAACGTAACAGTGTTATGTTACAATGGTGTCACCAAAGGAGGCGACAATGTTCAATATCTTCGATGAGCTCAAGATAGGGCTGGCAGCAAAAGAGAGAGAAGCTCGCCTCGAGCGCGCAGCAGCAATACACATCTTGTTGAGCGAAGCGCAAGACCATCAAGAGAGATCGCGCCAAGAGCGAAGATCGTTCACAGAATTTCTCGCTTTGGCGCTTAAAGCCCTTGGCACCAACGGCCAGATGAACTGGAAGCTCTAAATTTTTTTGGCTTATCAAACAAAACAGTGTTATGTTATAGTGAGCGCGTCGGGCCGAAAGGAGACCTAGTCATGGCCGAGGAAGAGCTGATCAGCAAGAAGGAAGTCCTAGAGCTGACGGGGATTTCTTACGGGCAGTTCTATCGATGGAAGCGCGAGGGGCTGATCCCCGAGTCATGGTTTATTCGCAAATCGACGTTCACAGGGCAGGAGACGTTCCTGCCTAAACAAAAAATCTTAGAGCGTATCGAGAAGATCAAGGCGCTCAAAGACACAAAATCTCTTGAGGAGATCGCGCAGTTGCTCAGTCCAGAACTCAAGGACCGGCGCTTCGCGCGCGATGAAATCTTAAGATTTGGCTGGCTCAGCAAGGAAGTCTTAGAGTACTATGAGACGATTCGCAAAGAGTCGGGGCCGTTCAGCTTTCGTGAGATAATTTTTTTAGCTGTGATCGAGACGCTGCGCCAGCGCGAGCTCGATCCCGAAGAGCTCAATTTGGTGATCTCGACGCTTTTGTCAAGCGACTTCGCCAAACTTCAGGCACGAGAGTTCGCGTGGACGCTCGCGGTCGCACGCAAGGAGCTGCCGGGGAGTTTTGCGCTTGTCTCACGCAAGCCCCATCTCAGCTTCTGTGTGCTCTATACCCAAGAGTGTCTCTACGATCCCCAGACGGAGATCGTGGCGAAGCTCGAGCTAAGCAAGATCTTAGAAGACGTGAAGCTGAAGCTGGGGGCGCTATGAACTCTTTTCGCGCACAACGCGACAGACTACAAGCACAAAGGAGGTCTCTGTGAAGATTCGCATCGGCGACTGGGAAGCGAGCGGCTGGCTGGCGTGGCTCATTGCCATTCCCGTTTTGATTATTGTTGGGATCGTGCTGATCCCCATTGTGCTCACGGTGGGGCTCTTTGTGGGCGGGATCGTGCTCTTTGCTCTTGCATTGGCACTGGGGATCGTGGGGATTGTGCTCTTGCCGATCTTGGGGATTCCGTTGCTCTTGCTCGCGCCGATACTCTTGCCCATCGTTTTGGTCGGGCTGGTGCTCAGTCTCTTGGCCGGCTCGCCCGTGCTGATCTTTCTCTTCGTCGCGGCGTTGGTCTATCTGGTCTATAAGCTCTGGCAGGGGCGACGCTAGGAGGGAGTTATGTCTGAACAACAGCGCACGAACGTGCATCTGGCGGGATCGGGCCGCATCAGCGGTGGGTATTACGACACAGTCACGGTCGCCGGCTCCGGGCGGATCGAAGGCGATGTCGACGCCAATCTCATCAAGACGGCAGGGTCATGTCGCATTGACGGGGACGTCAAAACAAAAGAACTCAAAACGGCAGGCTCATGTCGCGTCTCCGGCGACGTGCGGGCCGAGCGCATCAAGACAGCGGGCTCGTGCGTCATCGAGGGCGATGTTTACTCTGATGAGCTCAAGATCGCCGGGACGCAGACGGTCGAGGGGTCAATTAAAGCCAAAGAGATTACGAGCGCCGGATCGCTGAAAGTGAGCGAGGACGTCGAAGCTGAGAAATTCTTATCGCGCGGGGGCTTTGAGATCGGGGGATTGCTCTCAGCCGAAGAAGTGAAGATCGAGCTAGGCGGTGGCAAAGTCAGTGAGATCGGAGGGACGCGCATCGAAGTGCGGCGGCGCGGACGGTCGTTCTGGGGGTGGCGGCGCCCGCCGCGCGTGCATGTGCGGATCGGGCGTGATCTCGAAGAGATCGGCGAGACTCTAGAGAGCGTCTTTGAAGATTTAGGGCGCATCGGTGAAGAAGTGAGCCAAGCGGTCAGCGAGGGCTTGAGCCATGCGTTCGGGTGGTCTTATGGATCAGGCTTCTTAGAAGCTGACACCATCGAGGGCGACGAGATCTTTTTGGAGAACACCAAAGCCCGCGTCGTGCGCGGCAAGAAAGTCCAGATCGGTGAGGGCTGTGAGATCGAATCTGTTGAGTACTCAGAGAGCTTCGAAGTCGCGCCGGGAGCGCGCGTGAAGGAGCAGAGGAGAGTATGACGACGAAGCGCGGCAGTCTCTCGATTGCAGGGGCAGGGAAAGCTTCTGGGGGTCTCTACGAGCGTGTCACGATCTCCGGGGCAGGCAGAGTCGAGGGCGACGTCGAAGCTGATTCTGTCGAGATTTCCGGCGCGGGGAAGATCGTCGGAAAAGTGAAAGCCAACAGAGTCGAGCTCGCCGGGGCGTGCAAGGTCGTCGGGGCTGTCATCGCGCAAGAGTTTGAAGCTGCAGGAGCATGGAAAGTCGGCGGCGACGTCCAGAGTGAGCGATTTAAAGCTGCCGGAGCGGGCAGCGTGGAAGGCAGCGTACAGGCTCAAGAGTTCTCCAATGCTGGGACGGTGAAGGTCGCCAAGAATCTTCGAGCGCAGCGCGTCAAGTTCAGCGGTGTTCTCACAGCCGGCGGCGATGTCGAAGCGTCGCAGCTGCGCGGCAGTGGCGCCTTCCGCATCGAGGGGCTTCTTGCAGCCGATCAGCTTGAATTAGAGCTGGGCGAGCGCTCGTGGGCACGAGAGATCGGGGGAGAGCGCATCGCCGTGCGCAAGCGAGAATCGTTCTGGAGCTGGCTGGCGCGCTGGTGGGGCCGTCAGATCGAACTCTCAACAGAGACTATCGAAGCCGATGAGATCTATCTTGAAGCGACAGTCGCAAAGGCAGTGCGCGGCAAGCGCGTCACTCTTGGGCCGGAGTGTCGCATTGAGCGCGTCGAGTATTCGGAATCATTGCAGATAGATCCTAAGAGTGCCGTGAGAGAGCAGGTGCGACTTTAGATAGGAGGTGATCGCCGATGCGTCGTCGTGGGTTTTTCATCGAGTTTGATTTTCCGTTTGGGTTCTATATGCATCGTGGGCCGTTCCGCGCGTTCTTCAGAGAGCCGTGGCGCTTCCCGCGCCGCGATGAGTATCTGAAGATGCTCGAGGAGTACAAACGCGACCTTGAAGACTACAAGCGCGAGATCGAAGAAGAGCTGCGCGAAGTCGAACGAGAGATAGAAGAGCTGCGCAAGGGCGCCTAGGTGGCGTCCACAAAGCTTCTCAGGTAATCTGGAGAGCGGTGGAAAAGGAGCAGTGATGGCTGAGCTAGCGCTCTCTGTAAAAAATCTCACAAAGATCTATCACAGTCGTCGCCGGGGTGACACGATCGCCGTAGATAATGTCTCATTCAGCGTGCACAAGAACGAGGTCGTGGGGCTGCTCGGCCCCAACGGCGCCGGGAAAACGACCATCATCAAATCGATCTGCACGATCCTCAAGCCCACCTCAGGGGAGATCTGGGTCGACGGCGCCGATGCGATCAGAAACCCACGTGCGGCTCTCGAGAAGGTCACAGCGGTTTTAGAGGGCAATCGCAATATCTACTGGAGGCTCAACGTCCGAGATAATTTAGAGTTCTTCGCGGGCCTGCAGGGGCAGTCGTTGCGCTCGGTCAGAGCGTACATTGATGAGCTGATCGAGATGTTCGATCTCAAAGAGAAAGTGAAGGAACAGGCGCGTGCGCTCTCGCGCGGGATGCAACAGAAATTAGCCGTCGCCTGCGCTCTGGTCAAGCGCACCCCGATCTTGCTCTTAGACGAGCCGACGCTGGGGCTCGACGTCGAGACCAGCTATGAGCTACGCTGGATCTTGAAGCGCATGGCCCAGCAGGGCCAACGCACGATTCTCTTGTCCAGTCATGATATGAACGTCGTCCAAGACATCTGTGAGAGAGTTATTATTATCAATCACGGGCGCATCGTTGTCGACGACCGGGTAGAGAATCTGCGGCGGCTCTTCTCGGCCAGCGCCTATCGCTTCGAGATCGAGGGCCAGCTCAGCCCGCAGCAACAGCAAAGACTGCGCGACCAGTTCGATCTGATCAAGATCAGCGCCGACGGCTCGCGCACGGTCATCGAAGCCGAGTTGCTTGATGACCACAAAGTCTATGAGATCATTGATGTGCTCAGGGAGAACGGCTGTCGCTTAGATTCGGTGGGCAAGCAGTACCCCGATCTCGAAGAGATCTTTTTGCGCATTGTCAAGGGGGAGAAGCAATGA
>CAZODX010000045.1:6115-9009 GCA_964578715.1 uncultured Thermotogae bacterium
TATCTCTATCTACTTAAAGCGATGATGAAGAAGAATTTTCTCATCATCTGGCGCTATCCCTTCAATCTAGCCGCGGGGATCATCAGCATTATGATGATCTTTCTCGTGATCTTCTACGGGGCGAAGTTCATCGGCGCGGGCAATCCCAGCTTCGGCAACACCCTTGAAGGCATCGTCATGGGGTTTATGCTCTGGACGTTCGTGATCTTTGCGTTCTCAGACTTGACGTGGGATTTTATTAACGAAGCTCAGCAGGGAACGTTAGAGCAGCTCTATATGTCTCCGTTGGGATTCGGCTGGGTGAGCGCCAGCTATGTGTTATCGTTTCTGATCATTAACTTGACCCTGACGCTCGGGCTCTTCTTGCTCATGATGGCCATCACGGGGCAATGGCTCCATCTGGACTTTTTAAGTCTTATCCCATTAATGTTGCTCACAGTCTGGGGCGTCTACGGCTTTGGGTTTGCTATGGGCGGGCTGGCGTTAGTGTTTAAACAAGTCCAAGCGGTCTTCCAGATCTTCCAGTTTGTGTGGATCGTGCTGATCATGGCGCCGAATGTCTTAGACACCATGCCGTGGGTGAAGTTCCTCCCCGTGACGTGGGGAGTGCATCTCATCGGGCGGGTCCTGATCGGTGGGCAGTCGCTCTTTACTATGCCCATTGGGGATATAGCGTTCTTAGCAGCGATCTCCGGGATGTACTTTCTGGTCGGGTATGCGATCTTCAAGCGCTTGGAGGACGTCGCACGCAACCGCGGGCTGTTGGGACATTACTAAAGTGCTCTGTTGAAGAATATCAGTGAACTCTCAAGGTCTTGAGCCGGTGCTTCAGCGCATAAGTCCGCGCTCGGTTGCGCTCTTTCTTGGCGCGACCGACACGGGCAAGACGACGCTTATTAGAGAGCTCCATCGGCGCCTTGGCGGAGAGGTAATCGACGCCGATGTGGGCCAAAGTTGGCTTGGCCCACCAACGTGTGTCTCGCGCGGCTCTCTGAATAACGAGCACGCCGAGATCCGCGCAAGTTATTTCGTCGGAGATATTTCGCCCAGGGGGAACTTTCTGCAGGTGCTCACAGGGGTCGCGCACTGTCTTCGCGATGCCCCGCGCCCGCTCTTGATCGACACCGACGGCTACATCACGGGCGAAGCGGCGCGCGCCTACAAGAGCGAGCTCATTCGACTCGTTCAGCCCGACGTGCTCGTGCTCTTGCAGCGCGCCGGAGAACTTAATTACTATAAGCTCTATGCACGTTATGGGATAACAGTGATAGAGATCCCCGTGACGCACGGGGGAAGCAAGCCCCGAGAAGCGCGCATCGCCGCCCGTGAAGATGCGTTTCGGCGATACTTTCAGGGCGCTGCGCTGCGGCGCTGGCGCCTTGCCGAGCTGGGCGTCGAGCGCACGCTCATCGGGCATGGCGAGCCCCTCGATGTAATGTTGCTCTCGAATCTTTTGGCGTGCTCAGTTCTTGCGGCGTGGCGCTTGCCCCCGACGGCGACGCTCGTCGTGGAGCGTTGGCCTTTCTCGGTGCTCGAAGCCCAACGGGCTCTTGGAGTCGAATCGCTCTCGGTGCTCGTATGGGGCGAACTGAAAGATTCCCTGGTCGGGTGCTGGGCAGGGACGCGCTTTGAGGGCTTAGGAACAGTACAAGAACTCTCTAGCGAAACGATAGGGATCTGGACGCCGGTCGAGCGTGCTTCGGTGATCCAGTGGGGGGCGCTCAAAGTCTTTCCCGACGGACGTCACCTGCGGGCATCTCTTGACGTGCAAGCTCATCAGAGATAGACTTGATGTGAAGGAGAGCCTATGGCTGAGTTGCTCTTACACGACCGCAAGATCGAGTCCCCGTATCTGCTCCGGCTCTTTGGCATCACGGAGAAAGAGTTTGAGCAGCTCACCGATGAAGACCTGAAAGCCGAACTCCTCGATGGAGTGATGATCGTGCATTCCCCGGCAACATGGAGACATGACGACGTCATGGGCTTTTTGCTCGTCTTGATGAGAGGCTACGCGGAAGCCAAGGGGCTAGGGAAGGTGACTGGCCCCAATACGATCATGCAAGTGGAGCGTGGGCGTCGGTTCGCTCCCGACTTGATGTTCATCCGCCAAGAGCGCGTCAAGCTTCCCTTAGCCAAGCAATTCAAAGGGGCAGCGGATTTGGTCGTAGAAGTCCTCTCGGAGCATACGCGCAGCTATGATTTAACCGAGAAGCGTCCGGTGTATCGTGAGGCGAAGATCTCAGAGATCTGGTTTGTCGATGAAGCCGCGCGCCAGCTCATTATAGATCGTCGCAGAGCGAACACCTACGAAGAAGAAGTAGTGAGCACGGGACTGGTGCGCTCAAAAGTGCTCGTCGGTTTCTGGCTCGATGTGGGATGGCTGTGGCAAGAGCGTCTGCCGGACCCCCTGCGATGCCTAGAGCAAATCATGCACTCAGCTGAGCCTGCGGCGCAGCGCGATCAACTCGAGTAAACTCTTGGCAACCTCAGCCCCTTTGGAGACCCGCGCCCAGGCTTGTTCTTCAGTATATGGCGTCAGCACCCCAAAGACGATGGGGGTGTCACACTCTAGGGTGAGACGCATCAACGCGTCGGTCACGGCGCGAGCGATATGCTCAAAGTGCGCGGTCTCGCCCTTGATCACGCAGCCCAACGGGAGAATCCCGTCATAGCGCCCCGACTGCGCCAGACGCTTCACCGTCGCGGGGATCTCAAATGCCCCCGGCACCCAAAAGACGTCAATCTCAGAGACCCCAGAGCGCCGCAGCTCCTCTTGCGCAGCTTTGAGCATCTCTTGAGTGATCTCTCTGTTGAACTGACTGACGACGACCGCGATCTTAAGGCTCATTCATGAAGTTCGCGAAGATCGCATCGAGCTGGTGCCCCAGCTTCTC
>CAZODX010000046.1:0-8877 GCA_964578715.1 uncultured Thermotogae bacterium
TTCTAAACTTGCGCTGCTTGGGCGCTAGCAACGCCACGAGCCTCACCTCCACGCGCCGGATAGATATCCCCGCGATAGAGCCAGACTTTAATGCCGATCATTCCGTACTTGGTGAGCGCTTCCGCAAAACCGTAGTCGATATCTGCTCGGATCGTCTGCAACGGGACCCGCCCGGCCTTGCTCTCGATAGATCGGGCGATCTCCGCTCCCCCTAAACGCCCCCCGCAGCGAATCTTGACCCCCTTGGCCCCATGCTCCATCACCCTCTGAATGACCTCTTTCATGGCGCGGGGCACCGGAATGCGATTCTGAATCCTCGACGCGACATCTTCAGCTACGAGAGTCGCTTCCAGATCGGGATGATCGACTTCTTTAATATAGATCTTCACTTTGCGCTTGATCAGCTCTTCAAGCTCCTTCTGAAATCGGTCGATCTCCTGGCCCCCCTTGCCGATGATGATCCCCGGTCGGGCCGTATAAATCACTATAGAGACCCACTCTTCCGTGGGGCGCTCAATGACAACCCGAGCGATCCCCGCCCCGTAGTAACGAGATTTGATCATCGTTCGGATCGTATGGTCTTCTTTGACGTAGCGCGGGGCGTCCTTCTCGAAGAACCAATTCGAGAGCCATTTCTTGTTAATGCCCAGGCGCAATCCGTACGGGTGCGTCTTGTGTCCCATAGTTACCCTCCTGCGGCGGGAGCCCCAGGCCGCGGGTCATCGCTCACCACAATCGTGATATGGCTTGTCCGCCGCTTGCGAATCGAGACCTTGCCGCGGGACCCGGGGCGCAACCGCTTCCAGAAGGGCCCCTTGTCCACACGAACTTCCTTGACCCACAGAGCGTCTACGTCCATATTGTAATTGTGCTCCGCATTGGCAATAGCTGATTCCAAGCACTTGCGCACGATAGAAGCCGCCTTGACGCGAGCAAAGCGCGTCAAGCGCAATGCTTCATCGACCGGCTTGCCCTGGATCTGCGAGGTCAGCAGCCGGGCCTTCACCGGCGAGAGCCGCACCCATTTGACCGAAGCTCTTGCTTGCATGGCCATATTCCTCCCCTACTTGGGCGCGGGAGCCTTCTTCTTCTTGATGCCCCCGTGCGCCTTGAACGTGCGCGTCAGGGCAAACTCCCCCAGCCGATGCCCCACCATCGTCTCCGTGATGAAGACCGGCACATGGGTCCGCCCATTATGCACTTTGATCGTCAGGCCCACCATCTGCGGGGTGATCATGCTCGCTCGAGACCACGTCTTGATCTCGGAGATCTCCCCGCGCTTCATCTTCTCGATCTTCTTCAGTAATTTGGGGTGCACATACGGCCCCTTCTTCAGCGAGCGCGCCATATCAGACCTTCCCCCCTTTGCGCCGCGAGACGATGAGTCTATCGCTAGGCTTATTGGGTTTGCGTGTGCGCACGCCCTTGGCGGGCTTCCCAGAGAAGGTGCGCGGCGGCCCACCCACGTAGTGGCGCCCCTCGCCACCCCCGTGCGGATGATCGACAGGGTTCATCGCCGTGCCGCGCACCGTTGGGCGAATCCCCAGATGGCGCACCCGCCCTGCCTTCCCATGGACAACGTTCTTGTGATCGATATTCCCCACTTGGCCTATCGTAGCCATACAGTCTTCAGGGAAGAGCCGGATCTCCCCCGAGGGCAGGCGCAACCGCGCATAGCCCCCTTCGATGGCCATCACTTGGCAAGCGGTCCCGGCCGCCCGCGCGATCTTGCCCCCACTCCCCGGATAGAACTCAACACAATGGACCATGGCCCCCACAGGGATTCTCTTCAACGGGAGCGCGTTGCCCACCCGAGCTTCGACGTTCTCCCCCGCCTCGACAATCGAGCCGATTTCGAGATTCAGCGGAGAGAGAATATAGCGCTTTTCGCCATCGGCGTACTGCAGCAGCGTGATCCACGCCGAGCGGTTGGGGTCGTACTCTTTAGAGACGACCTTGGCGGGCACGCCCCACTTGTCACGAGCAAAGTCAATAATTCTATAGAGGCGCTTATGCCCGCCGCCGCGATGGCGCACGGTGATGCGCCCTTGGTTATTCCGCCCGCCCGTCTTATGGAGCGGCTCCAGCAAGCTCTTCTCCGGCTCCTTGTCTGTGAGCTCGCTGAAGTCCGGAAGCTCCATGTGTCTGCGGCCGGGCGTGATCGGCTTAAACTTTCGCGTTGGCATCTCTCATCTCACCCTTTGCCATAGACTTCGATGCGCTGCCCTGGTGCGACCTCGACGATCGCTTTCTTCCAGCCGGGCACCTCCCCGTGCTGATAGAACTTCTTCGTGCGAGGCTTGCTGGGCATATGGAGCGTCCGCACCTTGAGCACTTTCACCTTAAAGATCTGCTCTACGGCGCGCTTGATCTGATTCTTATTGGCCTTCGGATGGACCTCGAAGACGTATTTGTTCTCTTCTTGGAGGCGCCAGCTCTTCTCACTGATGACGGGCTCGCGCAGAATATCCTCGAGAAATTCCATACTCAGTTCACCGCCCTCTCCAGAGCACAGCGGGCTTCGAGCTCCTTGAGCGCCTGCTGCGTTACCAATAAATACCCGTGCTTGAGGACGTCATAGACTGTCAGACTGTTTGACTCTACGCACGTGGCCCACGGCAAATTCGAGAACGTCTTCTTCACGGGAAGCCCATACTCTTGCTGCGAGACTACTACTAAGAACTGATTCTGCGCCCTCTGGATCTCCCGAGGGTCTTTGACAAGCCCGATTCTCGTAAACATTTGGATGCCCTCTTTGGTCTTGGGCTTCTCAAAGAATACCCGATCCAAGACCCCAAGCTGAGCGTCTTGTAACTTAGCGATCAGCGCCGACTGCAGCGCTCTGCGGCGCATCTTCTTGGGGAGCTTATAGTCATAGTCTTTGGGCTTTGGGCCAAAGACGACGCCGCCCTTGCGCCACAAGGGCGAACGGCGCATGCCGTGGCGCGCCCGCCCTGTGTGCTTCTGAGGCCAGGGCTTCTTGCCCGAGCCCACTACCTCGCCGCGCGTCTTCGTCGAGTGCGTCCCCTGACGCATATTCAATAAATAGACCCGCACAGCCCGATAGAGCAGATCTCTATTGACTTTGTAGCCGAAGAGCTGCGCGCTCAGCTCGATCTGCTCCACGGGGCCGCCGTCAAATTTATACAGCGGAGCGACAAGCCCCTTCTTCTCAGCCGTTGCTTCAGCCATAGCCTTCACCCTGCCTTGCGAATCTCCAAGATGCCGCGGCGTGGCCCAGGAACGGCCCCCTGGACGACGATCACGTTCTTCTCCGGATAGACTTTTAAGACCTTCAGATTCTTGACGGTCACGCGCTCATGCCCCATATGCCCGGCCATGCGCCACCCTTTGAACGTCCGCCCAGTCGCACGGATACTCCCAATCGACCCGGGACGACGATGCCACTTGCTCATACCGTGGGAGTCCGGGCCTCCTAAGAACCCATGACGCTTCATCACCCCAGCAAACCCCTTGCCCTTGGAGAGCCCACTGATATGAACGAGCTCTCCTTCTTGGAAGAGCGTCACACCCAATTCTTGGCCGACTTGGAACTCTTGCGGGTTCTCCACGCGAAACTCCCGCAGCACGCGCTTGGGGGGAACCCCGGCCTTGTTAAAGTGCCCTTTCAAGGGCTTGGTGACGTTCTTCTCTTTGACCTTGCCGTAGCCAAGCTGAATCGCGTTGTAGCCGTCGGTCTCTACAGATTTGATCTGCGTGACTACCGAGGGCTCGGCGTAGAGCACCGTCGCGGCCAGGGCCCTCCCCTCCGCGTCGAACCACGTGATCATGCCCAGTTTCTCGCCCAAAATCCCCACAGCCATATCACAGCTTCACCTCGATGTCGATCCCCGCCGGCAGCTCGATGTCCATCAGGGCGTTGATCGTCTCGGAGGTCGGTTCTTTAATGTCGATCAGTCTCTTATGGACACGACGCTCGAAGTGCTCCATGGATTTTTTATTCACATGGGGCGAGCGCAACACCGTATAGCGATGGACTTCCGTGGGCAACGGCACCGGCCCGATGATCTTGGCCCGCGTCTCCAAGGCGGTCTTGACGATCCGTCGGGTGGCGTCGTCGACCAACTCGTGATCGTATCCCTTCAAGCGAATGCGAATCTTCTCTCGAGCCATTACCGTCTCCCTTTCAAGACTTCCTCTGCTAAAGTATTGGGTACAACGTCATAGTGTGAGAAACGCAAGCTATAGGTCGCGCGCCCCTGGGAGATCGAGCGCAACTGCGTCGCATACCCGAAGGTCTCCGCCAGGGGGATGAGCGCGTGAATGATTTGCGTATTATGTCGGACTTCCATAGCGGTAATCTGCGCACGACGCGCTTGCAAATCTGTGATGATCTCGCCCACGTAGTCCTCCGGGGTGACGATCTCCCCGACCATAATGGGCTCTAACAAGAGGGCTTTCGCTTTCTCGAACGCTTGGGTCAGGGCGCGAGCTGCCGCTGTCTTGAACGCGATCTCGTTGGAATCTACAGGGTGATAGGACCCGTAGAAGAGCACCGCGCGAATATCGACGATGGGGAACCCCCCAAGAGGTCCGCTGGCTAATGATTCTTCGAGGCCCTTCTGCACCGCAGGGATGAACTCCCTGGGGATGACCCCGCCTTTGGTTTCGTCGACGAACTCAAAGCCCTTGCCGCGCGGCAGCGGCTCAAAGCGAATACAGACATGGGCATATTGGCCGCGGCCGCCCGTCTGCTTCACAAATTTCTCTTCGACCTCGACGGGCTCAGCCAGCGTCTCTCGATAGGCTACTTGAGGGCGCCCCATGTTCGCTTCGACTTTAAATTCGCGCTTCAATCGGTCAAAGAGAATCTCTAAGTGTAGCTCGCCCATCCCAGCAATGATCATTTGATTTGTCTCGGGGTCGACTCTGTATCTGAATGTAGGGTCTTCTTGGGCGAGCTTGTAGAGAGCTTCGCTCAGCTTATTCTCTTCTGCGTCGGTCTTGGGCTCGACCGCGGCCATCACGACGGGCTCAGGGAACTCTATCTTCTCCAAGATAATCGGGGCATTGGGATCGCAGATCGTGTCTCCGGTAGCGAGCTCTTTGGGGCCAACGACCGCAGCGATATTGCCCGCGAGGACCTCGTCGACCTCGGTGCGCTTGTTCGCGTGCATGTGAAAGATCCGCGAGATCCTCTCTATCTTGCCCGTGGTGCTGTTGAGCACATAAGAGCCCTTGACGAGCTTTCCCGAATAGACGCGCACATAGACGAGCCGCCCCGTGTACTCATCGGTTTGGACTTTAAACGCCAAGGCGGCCAGCGGGTCAGCGGCGGTGGGGCGGCGCTGGATCTTCGCGCCGTCAGCGCTTGTCCCGTTGACGCTCAGCCCCTCGATAACCCCACGATCCAACGGGCTGGGCAGATAGTCTACGATAGCGTCTAATAAGGGTTGAATCCCGATATTGTTCAGCGAAGACCCCAACAAGACAGGGATGAAGTCATCGGACGAGATACACGCCTTGCGTATGGCGCGTTTAATCTCCTCTTCGCTGATGGGCTGGCCCTCTACGAACTTCGTTAAGATGACGTCATCGATTTCGGAGAGCGCCTCGAGAAGCTTCTCACGGTAGTGCGCAGCGCGCTCTCGATACTCTTCGGGAATATCTTTATATTCGTAGCGAGCCCCCTTGGACTCAGGGTCCCATACGATCAATTTCTGTTGGATCAGATCGATGACCCCGGCGAACTGATCCCCTTGGCCGTAGGGGATTTGCAGGGGCAAGGGGACGATCGCAAGCTTCTGGACCATCGACTCGACCGCGGCGTAAAAATCCGCCCCAAGGCGGTCCATCTTATTGATATACGCGATACGGGGCGTGCGGTATTTGTCGGCTTGGCGCCAGACTTGTTCCGACTGGGGTTCGACGCCATCGACAGCAGAGAAGATCGTGATCGCCCCATCGAGCACCCTGAGGGAGCGCTCGACTTCAGCGGTGAAGTCCACGTGCCCAGGGGTGTCAATGATATTGATCTGATGATCTCTCCAGAAGCAGGTCGTCGCCGCGGCCGTAATAGTAATGCCCCGTTCGCGCTCCTGGGGCATCCAGTCCATCTCGGTATCGCCCTCGTCGACGTCACCAATATCGTGGATGCGCCCGGTGTAAAAGAGCAATCGCTCGGTGGTGGTCGTCTTGCCCGCATCGATGTGGGCAATGATCCCGATGTTCCTGATCTTTTCAATATCGTATCCGAGCGATTTCATAGGGGATCACACACGTTTTGGGATTACCAGCGATAGTGGGCGAAGGGGCGGTTGGCCTCGGCCATACGATGGGCTTCGTTCTTCTTCTCGACGGCCTTGCCCTGGTTCTTGAGGGCATCGAGGATCTCTGCGGCGAGCCGCTCCGCCATATTCCGTTCGCTGCGCTCGCGTGCCGCATTGACGAGCCAGCGCAATGCCAACGTCCGCTGGCGGTCTTCTTCGACTTCGTAGGGGACCTGATAGGACGCGCCTCCCACGCGCCGCGAGCGCGTCTCCAGCTTGGGCATACAGTTGGCCATCGCTTTGAAGAAGACTTCCAAGGGGTTCTCCCCCGTCTTCTCCTGGATGATCTCGAATGCTCTATAAACAATGCGGCGCGCGAGCGACTTCTTGCCCTCGCGCATCACGTAGTTAATGAGCTTCTCAACGGTTGGGCTGCCGTACCGCACATCAGGCGGGACGGGTCGCCCAGGGATCACCCGGTCGATCACGTGTTGGGTCATAGGGGATCCACTCCGTTAGCTTGCCGGGGCTTTGGCACCCGCAGCGCTCTTCTTGACGCCGTACTTGGAGCGTCCGCGCTTGCGCCCCTCGACGCCCGCGGCATCCAGCGCCCCACGAATAATATGGTAGTTGACGCCCGGCAGGTCCTTGACACGGCCCCCGCGCACCAGCACCATCGAGTGCTCTTGCAAGTTATGGCCCTCGCCACCGATATAGGCGGTGACCATCTGCTTGTTGCTGAGGCGCACGCGGGCCACCTTGCGCAGTGCGGAGTTGGGCTTCTTGGGCGTCTTAGTGAAGACGCGCACGCAGACCCCGCGCTTCTGCGGACAGTGCTCGAGCGCCAATGAGCGCCGGTTGATCTTCTTGATCCGGGTGCGCCCATAGCGCACCAACTGATTGAGTGTCGGCATAGTAAACTCCTTACACTCCACAACGGCACACAAGCCGCTGGCTGCTTGGCAACGTTGGGAAAAGGTAATGAACCTCTAGGGCAAACCTAATCCCTAGTGTGGGCTATTATAAAATATATGCCCTTTTCTGTCAAGGGATGGCAACTCTCTTTGCAATTTGCCCTACGATGCGCTATGATAGCACATTCAAGAGCTCCTTGCAAGTATGCAGGGCGGCCCTGATGCTCTTGAAGGAGGAGCTTATGCAACACTCGACCCTGATGAAACGGGAAGACTTAGGCAAGCGATTCCAGCGCAACTGGGTGCTCATCGACGCCAAGGGCAAGACGCTGGGGCGCCTGGCCTCGCAGATTGCGAAGGTCCTCATGGGCAAGCATAAGCCCGAATACACCCCGCACGTCGATACCGGGGACTACGTGGTCGTCATCAACGCCAAAGAGATCAAGGTGACGGGGAAGAAGCGCGAGCAGAAGAAGTACTTTCACTATTCGGGCTACCCCGGCGGGATTCGCGAGTGGACGTTTGAGCAGCTTATAGAAAAACATCCGACCAAGCCCATCGAAGAGGCGGTCAAGAATATGCTGCCCAAGTCGGTGCTGGGCCGTCGGATGCTCAAGAAATTAAAAGTCTATCCGGGGCCGGAGCATCCTCATCAAGCTCAGAACCCTCAGCCGATAGAATTATAATTTTGAGGAGAGGGGGAGGGGGCTCTGGGCGAGCCCCCTGGGTATCGGAGTGGGGTGGACTATCCCTTATTTAAGAACACGGCGCCATGGAAAGACCATGGCAAAAAGATTCTTTTTTCATGGAAGAGGCGGGCTTCGAGCGCGTTGAAATCATCGCCCATAGTCCCGTCCCGGAGCCGGCAGGCTTCTACAGCGTGACGGTGCGAGGGGTTAAGCCTTTGCTCTCAGCGTAGCTATTGGCTTATAATAAAAGCATCATGATCGTGCGCTATCTTGAGGCAGCAATGTCGCACGCGGAATACGAGAGCCTAGAGGACGGCACCTATGCGGGGCGCATCCCTGTCTGTCCTGGTGTGGTGGCCTTTGGGAAGAGCCTGCGCGCGTGCAAACAGAACTTACGCTCAGCTTTGGAAGATTGGGTGTTGGTCGGCTTACAATGGGGAGATCCGCTTCCCGTCATTGACGGCATAGATCTCAACAGAAAGCCCGTTCATGAGCCGCTGGCATCCGTGTAAGCGGCGTGAGTTTATTCGAAAGTTGCTTGCTCTTGGTTTTCGAGGGCCGTTTTCAGGAGCACGTCATCAGTTCCTTCGCTATAAATGGGAGCATCTATAAGATCATGCGGGTCTTCGTGAAGCTCGCCGCGCGCAATCTCTTGCGCAACAAGCGCCGCAGCGCCATCACGTTCACAGCAATTGGACTGGGCTTGGTGCTCGTGCTCTTCTTCTACGGCTTTATTCAAGGCGTAGATAAGCAATTCACGGATAACTTCATCAAAGCGCAGACGGGACACATCCAGATTCACGCGCGCGGCTATCAAGAAAAAGCACGGCTCATGCCGGTAGATATAGCTATTCGAGACTATCAAAGCGTCGTGCAGCAACTTGCCGAGCTTCCCGCCGTGAAGGGCATCTACCCCCGACTGCGCTTTCCCGTGATTATCAGCACCGGCAGCGAAAGCCTAGGCGTGCTGGGGCTGGGCTTTGATCCCCAAGCCGAACGCGACGGCGTCATCGCCACCAAGATCGTTCAGGGAGAGTATCTCGA
>CAZODX010000047.1:0-7527 GCA_964578715.1 uncultured Thermotogae bacterium
CGAAATCAACGGCGAATCCACAGAAGGGATCACCCAAGAGCAAGCGGTGAAGAAGTTGCGTGGCCCCAAGGGCACCGTCGTGACTTTGAAAGTCCGTCGTGAAGACGGCTCCGAAAGAGTCTTCGAGATCGTGCGCGATATCATTACGATCAAGATCGTCAGTCATAGCGTGCTGGCCAATGGGCAAGTGGGCTATATCCAAGTCTATACGTTCAATACGATGACGCGCACCGATGTCGAGAAAGCTCTGAAAGACTTGCTCGCTCGCGGGGTGAAGGGATTGATCTTAGATCTGAGAAACAACCCCGGGGGATTGCTCAATCAAGCTGTAGATCTGGCGAGCTTGTTCATCGACGAAGGGCCGGTGCTGAAAGTGCAGAGCCGCAACGGCTCGGAGGTCTATAATTCTAAGGGGAATCGCTACCCCAATCTCCCCTTGGCTGTGCTGGTCAACCGGGGCACAGCCAGCGCTTCGGAGATCGTCGCCGGGGCGATTCGCGATCATCAGATGGGGGTGCTCTTTGGCAAGAGGACGTTTGGCAAGGGCGTCATTCAGACGTCCTTTACGCTGAGCGATGGCTCGGCGATCCTATTGACTACCGCAGAATATTTCACTCCCCAAGGGCATCGTGTGCACGAGACGGGCCTCATCCCAGACGTTCTTGTCGAGAAAGAATCCGAGATCCTTCCGAGGGCTCTCCAATGGGTGCTGAGCAACCTCGGTCGGACTTGCCCTTGCTTGCCCCCGGTTCAGTATGATCGCAGTGCGCGGGCTCGTCCATCACCTTTCCTCGTGTGGTTTGCGCCCTAGGGTGCTGCTCGACGGGGTCGATCTCGCTCTGGAGCGAGGCGAGGTCGTCTTTCTTATAGGGCGCAACGGCTCCGGTAAGACGACTTTAGCACGCTATATGGCGGGCTTGCTCCTCCCTACTGAGGGCAGTGTGACAGTAGACAATATCCCAACAGCTCAGAACCCTCGGGAGATCCGGCGGCGCGTCGGGTTGCTCTTCCAAGAGAGCCACAAGCAGCTCATCGCGCAGACGCCCCTAGAAGACGTGGCGTTTGGGCTGGAGAATCTTGCGCTCTCTTCTGAGCAGATCCAAAAGCGCTCATGGCGAGCGCTGGAGCGCGTCTCCCTTGCTGAGAAAGCCCTCTGGCCTATCGAGATGCTCCCGCCGGCAGAGCGCCAGCGCGTTGCCCTCGCTGGGATCCTCGCCATGGACCCAGATTATTATATTCTCGATGAGCCGGACCGAACAGCAGATCGAGAGGGCTTGGAGCTCTTGCTCTCTCTCATTCGGGAGTTGCGTGCCGAACAGAAGGGCGTGCTCATCATCTCGCACAAAGGTTTCTGGAGGGAACACGCGGATCGAATCGTGCACTTAGAACATGGGAAAGCCAAGACAATTCAGGGTTCTGAGCTTGACAGCTCTCAGATAAGGAGCTCAAAACTCAAAACTTATGACTTAGAACTGATCAAGGTGAGTGATTTCTTTTGTATGCGCGCTGTTGATCTTGGCTTTGCATACGATTCTGTTTATGCTCTAAAAGACTTTTCAGCTGAGATCACGCCGGGGGAGTTTATTATTATCAGAGGGCCGGCGGGCTCAGGGAAGACGACCCTTGTCGAGCTCCTCGCCGGGCTTGCTCAGCCGACCTCCGGCTGTGTCCTGTGGAACGATACCCCGCTCCATGCGTTGCGGGCGAGCGCGCGCGTGCAATGTGTAAGCTTAGTCTTTCAAGAGCCGTATCAGCAACTCCTCGGGGAGAGCGTCAAAGAAGAATTACTCTTGGGATTGCTTGCCCAAGGTGTTAGTCCCGCTGAGGCAGAGCGGCGGGCGCGCTGGGCATGTGAGATCGCTGGGCTAGATTGGGAGCTGATTGGCGAGCAGCCGTCGCATCGCTTGAGTGGAGGCGAGCAAGCGCGCGTAGCGATTGCTGCTGCGCTCGCTTTGGCCCCTCGGGTGCTCATACTCGACGAGACTCTTGCGGCGCTCGATCCTGCCGGACAAGCTGAGCTCCTAGGGGTATTGCATAAGCTGTGCGCTCAGGGGGCAACAATACTTCTAGTGGCTTCCGAAGATATTCCCGATCTTGGATCTCGCCTGTGGGTCCTTGAGGGAGGGCGGCTTCTCTATGACGGCCCTCCTCGCGCACTATGAAGACGCTTCGAGACCGGCTGCGCTTGGGTGGAGCGATTCTCTTAGCTCTGCTAGGGACAATTATCGTGATATTCTATCGAGGGGAGGAGTTTGGGCTACTCATTGGAATGGCGAGCATCGGCGTGAGCCTGGGTTTTCTGTGGTATCTTTGGAACAAATAAAAAAAGAGAGGGCTCGGCCATGACTCGACCGAGCCCTGTCGATCCGTCCTAGGCGTTAGTTATGCGACACAAAGCCGTAGACTGTTCCAAAGCCCACGACCCCCTGCATACAGACGGTCTTCCCTCCCCCTTGCACGAAGAGCACGAAGGTGCCCAACGAGCTATAGGGGATGGTCGCCGTGCTGAACGACCCGATGAAGCCCAGCTGGACCATGCCGAATGAGCTATATCGCTGGAAGGAGAGCGCCGGGCCGAGAGACTGGATCTGCAAGGCGTTAAAGAACCAGCCGGCGTCCTTGATCTGCATGACCCCTGGCAGGCTCACGATGGGAGCTCCGCTGCCGATGGCGACCGTGAACGGGAACTGATTGGGCAGGCCCGAGCAGGCCGCAGGCATCACGATCGGGAAGGGCCAAGGGAACGGGAAGGGGAACGGCCACGGTCCAGGGAAGGGCGAGAAGAACCACCCGAAGAAGAATATCAACAGATTGAACGGCGTGAAGATCGGCGGCACCGTTACGATGATGATGACCACGATCTGGCCCGTAAAGATATCAATGAGCACGAAGATCGGGTCTTCACCGATGGCTGTTAAGTACTTCCCCGCGGGGATGGTGTACCCTGAGACCGTCGCTGGGCGATCGAGATTCAGAACCCCGGTGAAGATATAGGTGTTTCGGATCTGCTCGATGCTGATCTGCTGGGGTGCGGTGCTCAAGGGAGCGGCGTTCTGGCCTTGGGGGATTTGAGTTGCTTGCGCTTGGGCCAACGCTTGGGCGAGGCCGGCGGCTTGCAACTTGGCCATGATCTGCGCCGACATCTGGGCGAACTGCGGCGACCCCGGTGTGATCACTTGCTGGACGGTAAATCCAGATGGTGGCTGAGTGGGCGGCTGTCCCCCAGGGACGCAGTTGGGTGGCGTCCCAACATAGCCTGGCGGGCAGGTCGGCGGCTGTGGCTGGCTCGACACGACTTGCAAATTCGCGACAGCCGTGGCGACCTTGGCCGTGGGGACGATCGCTTGGATCGCTTGCTGGATCTGTTGTCCAACAGCTTGGGGGTTGCTCCCCAGAAGCGGGAAGTCGCCACTGCCGCCCTCAAGCTGCGGAATACGCTCCGTCGACGCGATGATCTGCACGTACTCTGGCCCAAACGGCGGCGAGCACACCAACCGATAGGTTGCTATCCCTGGCAGGGTGTGCCAGTTCGTGTCATTGATTTGGTTATTAGGCTCGAAGCGATTGGGCAGAAGCCGCGTGACGTTGTTGCCCTGGATGTCGAGGATGTACGCAAAATATGGGGCTTCATTCGCACGATACTGAATCTCGATAGTCTGACCGACAGCACAGACAGGACGGCTGACTTGGATGAACGCTTGGAACTCGGTGGGCTGGATGACGATCCCTAACGGCGATGGTTGTCCTTGGCTGAAGCTGGGGCTGACGCCGACCATGCCCATCAGGACAACCCCCAACACGATGAGGCTGAGACGCTTCATACAGATCCTCCTTCTGGAAGGGATACCCCTTCCGAGATTCTGTTAAGATAGTTTGCCCTGCCATGCATCACCCCCACATGCAGGGCGCTTCACGACAATATATAGTACAGATCTCCCCTTGAAGTTTCACCCCAGCTGGGATATAGTAAACTCGCTTTGATGGATATTGCTATTGTTGGTGCTGGGGGCTGGGGGACGGCCCTAGCCCGGCTCCTTGCGCGCAAGGGCTACGACGTGCGCTTATGGGCGCGGCGCCCTCAGTTGGCCCACGAGCTTGACATACTGCGCGAGAACAGACAATACCTTCCGGGGGTTGCTCTGCCCAAAGACCATCTCACGATCACCAGCGATCTCGCTTATGCTGTCACCGGCGCTGATGTTATTCTAGTAGCTGTGCCGTCGTTTGCCGTGCGCGAGCTTGCCCGAAGGCTTAAGTCAGTGCACGCCCAAGCGTGGATCAATCTGGCCAAGGGCTTGGAGCGCGATTCTTTGCTGACGATGTCTGAAGTTTTAAAGCAAGAACTTCAGACTGAGAAGATCTTTACGCTCTCTGGCCCCAGCCATGCCGAGGAGGTCGGGCGGGATTTCCCCACCAGCGTCGTCTTGGCCGGAACGGATCTTGCCCTTGGGGAGAGGCTCCAACGCGCGCTGATGACCGAGCGATTTCGCGTCTATCTCAGTGATGATCTGCGCGGGGTCGAGTACGGGGGCACGATCAAGAACGTGATCGCGCTGGCCGCGGGGATTCTCGACGGCTTAGGGTATGGAGGAGACAACGCGAAAGCAGCTCTCATCGCGCGGGGCTTGGCCGAGATGGTACGATTGGGGGTTCATCTTGGGGCGCGGCGCGAGACGTTCTTTGGGCTTGCGGGCGTGGGGGATCTCATAGCAACGTGTACGAGCGAGCATAGTCGCAACCGTCGGGTGGGGGTTCGGCTGGGCAAGGGGGAGTCGCTGCAGCAGATCTTAGCAAGCATGACGATGGTCGCGGAAGGCGTCTATGCGACACAGGCCGTGCGCGCGCTTGCCCGCAGACATGGGGTTGAGATGCCCATTACTGAAGCAGTCTATGCGGTGCTCTATGAGGGCGCAAGCCCTCTCGACCAGCTCAACGCGCTCATGACGCGCGAGCCTAAAAGAGAAGTACTGTGAGAGAGGAAAGGAGATTAGATCATGGCTTTAAAGCGCACTCCGCTCTATGAGGCTCATAAGCGCTTAGGGGCCAAGCTCGTCGAGTTCGGCGGCTGGGAGATGCCCATTCAGTACTCTAGTATCATTGAAGAACATCACACGGTGAGATCGGCTGTGGGGATTTTTGACGTCAGCCACATGGGCGAGATCGAGATCGTCGGAAGAGACGCACTTAGTCTTGTGCAGAAGCTCATCACCAACGACGCGAGCACGCTCAAAGACTATCAGGTGCTCTACTCTCCGATGTGCTATGAGTCCGGCGGTACCGTAGACGATCTGTTGGTCTATAAGCTCCCGGATCGGTTCTTGCTTGTGGTCAACGCGGCGAATACCGACAAAGACTTCGCGTGGGTGCAGCAGAACGCAAAAGAGTTCTCGGTGACGGTAAAAAACGTCAGTGCTGACTACGGCGAGATTGCGATTCAGGGGCCCAAGGCTCAAGAGCTGCTCCAGGCGTTCACAGCGTGTGCTCTTGGTGATCTCAGATATTATTGGGCGACGCGGACGCGCGTGCTCGGCTTTGAGGTGTTGCTTTCGCGCACCGGCTACACCGGCGAAGACGGTTTTGAGATCTATGCTGAGCCAAATGTCATTGTGCGCTTATGGGACGGGCTAATCGCAGTCGGGGCGAAGCCCATCGGGCTGGGCGCGCGCGATACGCTGCGCTTCGAAGCAGGGATGCCCCTCTACGGGCACGAGCTCGACGAGCAGACGACGCCCGTTGAGGCGGGCCTGGGCTGGACGGTCAAAGAGAAAGATTCTGACTACAACGGCAAGACGATCTTGCTGGCGCAAAAACGCCAAGGCACCAAGAAGAAGCTAATCGGGCTGAAGATGCTTGAGCCGGGGGTGCCGCGCCAGGGGTATAAGATCTTTGCCGACGGCAGGGAAGTCGGGGTCGTCACCAGCGGGATGTTCGCCCCAACGGCCAATGCGTTCTTGGCGATGGGTTTTGTCGCATCAGATACTCCTCCAACGGCGACACTTGAGATCGAGATTCGCGGGCAGAGAAAGAGAGCTCAGTTCGCAAAGCTTCCGTTCTATCGAGGGAGTGTGAAACGATAAGAGTGATACTCGATCTCGGCTTGCGCGATTACAAAGAAGTGTGGTGCTTGCAGCGGGAGCTGGTCGCGCAGCGCCACGCCGGACAGATTCCCGATACGCTGCTCTTGGTGGAGCACCCGCCGGTCTTCACCGTGGGGCGAGCCGTTGGCGACATTTCAAAAGAGATTGCAGGGATTCCGTGTGTGGCCGTTGAGCGTGGCGGGGATATCACATTTCACGGGCCGGGGCAGCTCGTCGGCTATCCCATTGTAGATTTGAGAGAGCGCGGGCGCGACGTGCATCGCTTCTTGCGTGATCTCGAAGGGGTACTTATTCACACTCTGCAAGATTTTGCGCTGGAGGCCCGGCGACGACCGGGTCTGACGGGCGTCTGGGTTGGTGAGAAGAAGATCGCTTCCCTTGGGATCGCCGTGCGCCGCTGGGTGAGCTATCACGGCTTTGCCCTCAACGTCTCTGTAGACCTGAGATATTTTCGCATGATCCGCCCCTGCGGCCTCGACGGAACTGTGATGACTTCAATGAGCGAGCTTCTCGGTCGAGAGATTTCCGTCGCAGAAGTAAAGCCTCATCTCTTAACACACTGGACAGCGGTCTTCTGTCGCGAAGATCACGCCTTGAACGTAGCGCCGATTACGTTGGAGTATTGACTCTTGCCCCTGCTTTCGGCTAGACTCAAAGACGGTGAACGACTGTGACTCTGAAGAAGAAGTTCTTTATAACTCTCGGATTGCTTGTGCTCACTGCCCCGATAGCTCTAGTTGCGCAAACGCTCGAATTGCAAGTCGAGCAGATCGTAGACCCCACGACGATCTTCACCAAGAGCAGCGCTCAGTCCCCGGATTCTGCAGCGGTCAAGATTCTCCTGCGCGGGCTGCCTGCGCCAGAAAAACCCGTAGATGTTGTCTTCTTGCTCGATCGTTCTGCGAGCGTCAATCTCGCCACGGTGAAGAAGATCGGCAAAGAGTTTTTGCACCATCTCAACGAGAACGACCAAGTAGCGGTCGTCGGGTTTGCCGAAACAGCGGAGATGCTCTTGCCGCTCTCGCCGGATCGCGCGCAAGCTTATCAGATTATTGACGCAGCGCAGCCGGGGAAGAAGACTGCCTTGGGCGAGGCCCTCGCGCTGGCGATTGACGAATTGACAGCGCATGGGCGCCCAGAAGCGCTGAAAGCGATTGTGCTGCCCTCCGACGGCAACAGCCTCGTGGGGCGCTCGCCCTTCCCGGAGGCGCAGCGCGCCGGAGAGAATCAGATCCCCGTCTACGCTGTGGGCCTCAGCGGCGCCATGAACAGAACAGCGCTCAGTCACATCGCGCAACGATCTGGAGGAGCGTTCTTTGGAAGCTATAATGCCCAAGTCTACGAAGGGATTCTCAAGAAGCTCGGCCGTCAAGCGGTGGCGCGTTTTGTGCGGCTGCGCGTCACGCTGCCCGAACAGATAATCTTTGAG
>CAZODX010000047.1:7537-8677 GCA_964578715.1 uncultured Thermotogae bacterium
CCGTGGCGCCAAGGGCGCGACGGTCTTGGAGTGGAATTTCCCGGTCGTCGTCACCGGCGAGACGCGAACGGTCTCGTTCCAGATCGGGGCACGAGCGGGCGGGACGATAGAGCTTGGCGCGGCTTCCGTGATCGAGTATCGCGACCCGAAAAACAAGCTTCAGAAACAGAATATCCCAACAGTGACGCTCACGGTCAATAAAGTAAACAAGCCCCCGGTCGCGGCGTTCCGTTTCTCTCCCGAGACGCCAAAGCTTAGAGATACTGTCTGCTTTGACGCGCGCGAGTCTTCTGATCCCGACGGGAAGATCGTGCGCTACGAGTGGGATTTCGACGGCGACGGGACATTCGACGAGACGACCACCGAGCCAAAAGTCTGTCGTGTCTTTGAGCTTGCCGGGAATTTCAACGTAACGCTGCGCGTCACCGACGACGACGGCGCGACAGCAGACTTCACAAAGACCGTAACAATCACCGGCGTAGGGCAAGCGCCGGTATCTATTCCTATCGCGCGGTTTGTGTTCTCTCCGGCTGTGCCTAACGCCGGCGAACCCGTGACGTTCGACGCATCGGCGTCACAGTCGGGCAACGGTGAGATCACTCAGTACGAGTGGGACTGGAACGGCGACGGGACTTTTGACGAGACGGTGACGACGCCGACGGTGCAGCATACGTTCAGCGATTCCGGACCGCGAGAGGTGAAGCTGCGCGTGACGAATAGTCAAGGGCGCACGGCTGAGTTCTCCGCAGTCGTGACGGTGATCGGGCGTGTGCCGTTGGGATTCGATATCAATACTTTGGCGACGACGTCGCTGACGGGCGAGATCGCTTTCCCAACTTGGCTGCAGTACTACACTCGTGATGGGCGTGTCACCGACGAAGAGCTCAAAGACGCGGCGACGCGCTTCGGTATTGGCGTCTACGTCCCCGGGACGCGCTATCTGCTCACCCAGCAAGATTTAGAGATGCTCAATCACTTAAATTACAGCTATAAGAATTTCTCGCGCTATCGCGACGTGAGCGCCGCGCACGCCGAAGGGTATCGTCCGGTGGGGGCTTTTGTTGCGGGGCTTGGGCAGGTGTATCTGAGCGAAAAGATTCTCAATGCGCCGTTGGCGCTGGCGACGCCACCGCTCTTGCT
>CAZODX010000048.1:0-6729 GCA_964578715.1 uncultured Thermotogae bacterium
TGAGCTTGGCGATCTTGTCGGCATCGCCGTAAGAGAAGCCGAGCACGCGCGCGACATCGCGCACGACGCTGCGCGCCTTCATCTTGTCAAATGTAGCGATCTGGGCGACGCGCTCCCGGCCGTACTTCTCTTCGACATAGCGAATAACTTCATCGCGGCGCCGCATACAAAAATCAATATCGATATCGGGGAGGCTGACGCGCGCCGGGTTCAAAAAGCGCTCGAAGATCAGGCCATACTTGAGGGGATCGACATCGGTGATGCCCAGACAATAACAGACCAAGCTGCCCGCGGCAGAGCCTCGTCCCGGCCCCACGGGGATATTTTTGCTCTTCGCAAAGCGCACGAAGTCCCACACGATGAGAAAGTACCCGGAGTACCCCATCTGGGCGATCACCGAGAGCTCGTACTCCAAGCGATCTTTGATCTCCGCAGAGAGCTTGCCGAAGCGTGCACGCGCCCCCTCATACGTAAGCGCCCGCAGATACTCATGAGCATCACTGTAGTTAGGGGGCAACGCAAACGTGGGTAGATGCGCTTGAGAAAAGTCTAAGTGTAAATCGCACTGCTCCGCGATGCGCACGGTATTTTCTAACGCTTGGGGCCAGCGCTCAAAGAGCGGAGCGATCTCGTCGTAACTCTTAAAGTAATACTCTTCCCCTTCGTAGGAGCGGCGGTCTTCGTCGGCGAGGGTCTTCTCGCCCTGAATGTTCAATAAGACGTCGTGGGCTTCACGGTCCTCACGGGCGAGATAGTGTACGTCGTTTGTGGCGACGATAGGAGCCCCCAGCCGGCGCGCGATCTCGACAAGCTGTTCATTTCTTTCTTCGTCTTCGGGCAGACCATGATTCTGCAGCTCGATATAGAAATTCTCTGGGCCGACAAGGGCGCGAAGCTCCTCCGCGACGGCCAAGGCGCTCTCGAATTTATTCTGACTCAAGAGGCGACAGATCTCGCTGCTGCGACACCCCGAGAGAATAATCAGCCCCTGGCTGTAGCGCCGCAAGAGCTCTTTGTCTATTCGCGGCTTGTAATAGAAGCCCTCAAGATACCCAAAGCTCGTGAGCTTGACCAAATTGCGATAGCCCGTCTCGTTGCGGGCCAGCACCGTCAAGTGAAAGTACTTCGCCCCGTCTTCTTTCGATTTGACATGGCGACTCTTGGGAGCGACGTAGAGCTCGCACCCAATGATAGGCTTGATCCCATGTTCTTTGGCGTGCTTATAAAACTCGATAGCCCCACAGAGATTGCCGTGATCGGTCAGAGCCAGCGCAGGCATCTTCTGCTCGACGCATTTTTGTACTAATTCTTCGGTGCGGCACATCGCGTCGAGCAGGCTGTACTCCGAGTGCGTATGGAGATGGACAAAGGGGCTCATGGCTCACCGTCTTCGATGAGAATATAGAGCTCTTCGCCGGGCTTGACCATGCCCAACTCCTTGCGCGCTAAGTATTCTATCAGTGTCAGGTTCTCCCGCTCGGCAAGCCGCGCTGATAGGCGCTCGATCTCTTTCTGAATTTTTGCTTTTTCTGTCTCCAGTTGTGCGAGTTCTGCTCGCAGATGCCGAATCGTCAGCACCCGTGATATGAATATCCCCAGAAGAAGACCCATCACTATTAAGATCAATACGAGCCTCCAACGCTTCATATGCTCCCCCCAAATGGCCTCGCCAACGGAAGCTTATAGCGCTCTTCAAGACGCAATAATTGATTGTACTTGGCGGTGCGCTCCCCACGGCTGACCGAGCCGGTCTTGATCTGTCCCGCCCCGGTGCCCACAGCCAGATCGGCTATGAACGTGTCTTCGGTCTCTCCTGAGCGATGAGAGATCACGGTCTTGTACCCGGCTTGGCGGGCGACTTCGAGGGTGCGCAGCGTCTCGGTGAGCGTGCCGATCTGATTGGGCTTAATGAGCACAGCATTGGCGATCCCCTCGCGGATGCCCTCACGCACGAGCATAGGGTTGGTCACAAAGATGTCATCGCCGACCAGCTGCACCCGCCCTCCCAAACGCTTGGTGAGCTCTTGCCAGCCGGCCCAGTCGTCTTCAGCAAGGCCGTCTTCAATCGACACGATGGGGTATTTATTCAGCCATTCTTCGTACAGATCGATCAATTCTCGAGCGGAGAGCGCCAGATTCTCGATGCGATAGCGCCCTTCAGCATAGAAGGTGCTGGCAGCAGGATCGAGCGCGAGGGCGAGATCGCGCCCGGGCTTGTAACCTGCAGCCGAGATCGCCTCGACAAGAAGCCTAAGAGCTTCTTCATTGGTCTGGAGCTGCGGGGCGAAGCCCCCTTCGTCGCCCACGGCGGTGCTGAGCCCGCGACTCTGAAGGATTTTCTTGAGCGCATAGAAAGTCTCGACGGTTGCGCGCAGCGCCTCGGAGAACCTCTCAAAGCCCACCGGGACGAGCATGAACTCTTGAATCTCAAGATTATTGTCGGCGTGCGGGCCGCCGTTGAGCACGTTGACCAACGGCGTGGGCAGAAGGGCTTGATTGCCAAAATACTGAAACAACGGCTGTTTGAGCGCCGCAGCGACCGCGCGTGCATACGCGAGCGAGACCCCTAAGATCGCGTTGGCACCAAGGCGGCTCTTATTGGGAGTGCCATCGAGCTCCATGAGCAGTCGGTCTAATTCGTCTTGGGAGGAGAGCTCGCGCCCAAGGAGCGCAGGCGCGATCTTTTCAGTCACGGCGCGCACGGCCTTCAAGACGCCCTTGCCGCCGTAGCGGCGGTTGCCGTCGCGCAGCTCCAGGGCTTCTTTTGAGCCCGTCGAGGCCCCTGAGGGCACGGCCGCGCGCCCACACGAGCCCTCTTCCAGTTCGACTTCGACCTCGATAGTCGGGTTGCCGCGCGAATCTAAGATCTCTCGAGCTCGTATGGCGCGAATTCTCATAATTTCAGTATAACGAACGGCCCTTGGCATGGGCAAGCCCCCTTGTCCCCTCGCCCTCACTCATGGAACTCGAGGAGATCTCCATCACGGACGATATAATTGCGCTCGACGCGTTGGCCGGGAAACTCCGATGACCCCCACACCCGCGCATACGCAAATCTCTCGGCTAAATCTTTATGAATAGCGCGGGCGACGTCGGTCACGGTGCTGCCCGCAGGCAAGACATACGGGAGATCTTTCTTGATGGGCTGCCCCGGCTTCTTCGTGTATACCCGCACGATATTGAGCCCCTCAAAGAGCGCTCTGCCCAGGTCTCCAAGCCCCTCTGCAGAGATGGTAGAGACGGCGATGACGCGAAACTGCGCATCGATCAAGGAGCGCAGTTCTTGCAAGTGCTGTGCCGCATCGGGCAGATCGCTCTTGGTCCCGATGATGAGCGCAGGCTTGACCGTCCCAGGGCCTTCACGCTCTTGTGAGCGATAATGCACCAAGCGAATACGCGCTTTCTCCAGCCATCCCAGCGCTGTGAAGAGATCCTCCCCAGGGGTCTGCGACGAAAGATCGAGCAAGAGCGCCACAAGATCGCACTGGCGAATGAGGCTGTAGACCCACGGCTCGGTGAACTCCGACAGCGGCGGCAGGTCGATCAACTGCAACTGAATATCTTCAAAGGGCATCATGCCCACCGTGGGACGAAATGTCGAGAACGGGTACTCGGCGATCTCGGGCTTGGCGTTGGTGACTGCCGCTAAGAGCGAAGATTTCCCGCAGTTGGGTAGCCCCACGAGGGTGATCTGTCCAGCGCCCTCACGCTCGATATGATCATACGCGGGGCCTCGCGAGCCCTTCTTCTTCTGTTGCTGTTGGATCTCTTCTTGGAGCTTGGTCCACTTGCGCTTGAGCTCGACGCGTAGTTTTTCGGTGCCCTTGTGCTTGGGCACAAGGGCCATGAGCTCCCGCAGGATCTCTAATTTCTCTTCAGGGCTTTTGGCCGCGCGGAAGCGCAGCTCCGCTTCGATATACTCTGGGGGCAGATTCGCCGGCATCGTCGACCACCGGGACTATTAAACCGAGCCGGCGAGCTGGCGTCAAGGCTCGACTTCGTAGGGCAGGAGTGCCATCTTGCGGGCGCGCTTGACCTCACGAGACAATTGCCGCTGGTGCTTGGCACACAAGCGTGTCGCGCGCCGCGGTAATATCTTCCCCAGCTTGTTCATATAGCGTTTGAGCTCGTCCGGCTGCTTGTACGTGAGCACCAGATCGTGCTCGCATATCTTGCAGTCGGTGCGGCCCTTGGTCCTGCTCCGTGGTGTCTCTTTCTTTGTCGTAGTCGCTTTATTCATAGCCGCTTAGAATGGGACTTCTTCCTCTCCTTCTTCTTCTGGTGGCATCTCTTTGACTTCCGGAGCGCTCTCGCGGCGATCGAGGAACTGGACGGTGCGGGCTACGACCTCGGCGACCTTGCGCCGTTCCCCTTCTTCCGTTTGGTATGTGTCAATGCGCAAGCGCCCCTCGACTGCCACGGTGCTCCCCTTGCTCAAGAAGTTCGCGCAATTCTCTGCCTGTTGGCCCCACACGACGATGGGCACAAACGTCGTCTCCTCTTGCAAGTTGCCGTCGCGGTCGCGCCAGCGCCGATTGACAGCAATAGAGAACCGCGCGCGGGCCATCCCGGTCTGCGTGTAGCGCAGCTCGGGATCGTCCGTGAGGTTCCCGATTAAGACGACGTGATTGAGACTAGGCATCTTGGCGCACGATCTGATAGCGTAATATAGTGTCGTCGAGCTTGAAGCGCTCGTCGATCTTCTTGAGCTGATCTGGGGTTGCCGTAAACTCCATCAAGATATAATAGCCCTTGTCGAACTTCTTGATTTGGTAGGCCAGCAGACGTGTGCCCCACTCGTCGAGCTTGACGAACTGGCCGCCGCTCTCGTTGACGGCTTTTTGAAACTTCGTGATCGTCTGCTCGATTTGGGCCTTGTCCAAATCGGGTCGCACGATATAAAGCACTTCGTATGAACGCGCTGCTGCCACGCTCTCCTCCGTTGTGATACGTCGTTTGGGTTTTTGAGTATAGCAGACGCTGGGGCGCCTGTCAAACCCCTTCAGCGAGCTCCACAAGGTGTGCGAAGGCTTCGGGGTCCAGCGACGCCCCGCCCACTAAAGCACCGTCTATATCGGGCTGCTTGAGAAAGCCCTCAAAGTTTGCGGGCTTGACGCTGCCTCCGTAGAGAATCCGAATCCGTTGCGCGATCTCGGTATTGAAGAGCTTGACCAGCAGTTCTCTGATAAAGCGCGCGCTCGCTTCGGCTTCGGCAGGCTCGGCGTTCACGCCCGTCCCGATGGCCCAAACGGGCTCATAGGCGATCACGAGATTCTCTGAAAGCCCAAGCCCCTCTAGCCCTCCACGAATCTGCATTTCGAGCACTCTCTGGGTCTTCCCCGCGCGACGCTCGTCAAGAGTCTCGCCCACACAAAGAATCGGGGTGATCTCGGCGTCGAGCGCGGCTTTCAGTTTTTTATTGATAAGAGAGTCCGTCTCGCCAAACAGTCTGCGGCGCTCCGAATGCCCCACGATCACGTACGAGCAGCCCAAGTCTTTCAACATTATTGGGGAAATCTCCCCCGTGAATGCCCCTTCGCGCTCAGCGAAGAAATTCTGCGCTGCCAATTTGATCTGTGTGCCCTGAAGCTCTCGCCCGACGGTCTCTAAGAGCGTGAACGGTGGCGCAAGTACGATCTCCGTCGTGCGCACCGCCTGCACGCGCTCCTTGAAAACTCTCAGATACTCTAAAGCCTGCGCGCGCACGAAGTGCATCTTCCAGTTGGCAACTAACACTCTTCGGCGCTCTCTTCCCATAACGCGCTATTATATCAGAATTTGCTTTCAGCCAGCAGCGTTGCTAATATTACATTAATGGGACAAAGACCGCGTCAAGGGTGGGCTGAAGTCGTCGGAACTGTCTTCTTTATACTCGCGCTCTTCGGCTCACTCTTAGGTTGGGATGTAGTACTCAATTTGCTAGGAGGTCTCGCTATGCAAACTGCGCTCATCATCGTGCTGGCCATCGTCGTGCTCTTCTTGCTCAACGCGATCAAGATCGTCCGGGAGTACGAGCGCGTCGTGATCTTTCGCTTAGGACGGCTCCAAGGGGCCAAAGGGCCAGGGCTCTTCTTCATCATCCCCATCGTTGATCAGGTGGTCAAAGTCGATCTCAGAGTGGTGACGTTCGACGTGCCGCCCCAAGAAGTGATCACCCGCGACAACGTCACGGTGAATGTGAACGCGATTGTCTTCTTCAGGGTGATGTCCCCCGAAGCGGCGATCACCCAAGTCGAAGATTACATGCAAGCAACAAGCCAGATTGCGCAGACGACCCTGCGCAGCGTGCTGGGCCAAGTCGAGCTCGATGAACTCTTAGCCGAGCGCGAGAAGCTCAATAAGAGACTGCAGATGATCATCGACGAGCAGACTGATCCGTGGGGCATTAAAGTAAAGGCCGTCGAGATCAAGGACGTGCGTATCCCACAGGAGATGCAACGAGCGATTGCGCGCCAAGCGGAAGCGGAGCGCGAGCGCCGCAGCAAGATCATCAACGCCGAGGGCGAGCTGCAGGCCGCGACGAAGCTCCGCGAAGCCGCCGAGATCCTCACGCAGAACCCAGCATCGCTCCAGTTGCGCTACCTGCAGACGCTTATAGATATCTCTTCAGAGCGCAACACGAGCACCATTGTCTTCCCGCTGCCGATCGACTTGGTGAGAGCGTTCACGTCGCGGGATGAGAAGTAAAGCCCTTCTCCTGACCTCTCCCCCAGCCCCTCCCCTAAAGAG
>CAZODX010000048.1:6739-8676 GCA_964578715.1 uncultured Thermotogae bacterium
GTCTGTAGGAGAGCAAGGGGTGAGGGGTTAACGCCCTGAGACAGCGACTTCAACTGCCGTCTGCAAGATCTTTTGCAGGAACTGCCCTGTGTACGAGTCGGGCACTTGGGCGACCTCTTCAGGGGTGCCCTCGGCGACGATCTGCCCGCCGGCGTCGCCACCCTCGGGACCTAAGTCAATAATATAGTCTGCTGTCTTGATCACGTCGAGATTGTGTTCGATCACAATCACGGTGTTACCCACGGCAACTAATCTATGGAGCACTTCGAGGAGCTTCTCGATATCAGCTAAGTGCAATCCCGTCGTGGGCTCGTCTAAGATATAGAGCGTCCTGCCGGTGTCGCGCTTGCTCAGCTCGGTTGCTAATTTGACGCGCTGGGCTTCGCCCCCAGAAAGCTGCGTCGCCGGCTGCCCTAACTGAATATAGCCCAACCCGACGTCATAGAGCGTTTGAAGCTTTCTCTTAATCGCCGGATGATGCTCGAAGAACGAGAGCGCTTCCTCGACGGTCATCGCTAAGACGTCGGCGATGTTCTTCCCCTTGTAGCGAATCTCTAACGTCTCACGATTGTAGCGTTGCCCTTTGCAGACTTCGCAAGGGACGTAGACGTCGGGCAGAAAGTGCATTTCTATCTTGATCAAGCCATCGCCTTTGCAGGCCTCGCAGCGTCCGCCTTTGACGTTGAAGCTGAAGCGTCCGGGCTTGTAGCCGCGCGCGCGGGCTTCGGGCACCAGCGCGAAGAGCTTTCTGATGTCGTCGAAGACCCCGGTGTACGTGGCTGGGTTGGAGCGCGGCGTGCGTCCGATGGGAGATTGGTCTATTTCTATGATCTTATCTATCTGTTCGAGCCCTACGATCGCATCGTGCTCGCCGGGGCGTTCCACGACGTAGCCCAATCTCTGGGCGACGCCGCGATAGAGTATCTCGTCAATGAGCGTGCTCTTGCCCGATCCCGACACACCCGTCACGCAGACGAAGACCCCTAACGGAATTCTCACTGTGAGATTCTTGAGATTATGCTGGCGCGCACCGACGATCGTGAGAAAACCCGTGGGCTTGCGGCGTCTTGTGGGCACAGCGATCTTTCTTCGCCCGCTCAGAAACTGTCCGGTGATCGAATGCGGGTTGGCACAGATATCTTTGAGAGTGCCCGTGGCGACGATATATCCCCCATGCTTGCCCGCCCCAGGCCCGATGTCTACTATGAAGTCAGCAGTTCGTATCGTCTCTTCATCGTGCTCCACGACGATGACCGTATTGCCCAGATCGCGCAGCCCTTTGAGCGTGTTCAACAGTCTCTGATTGTCGCGCTGATGCAGCCCGATGCTCGGCTCGTCTAAGATATAGAGCACGCCCACGAGGCCCGAACCGACCTGCGTGGCCAAGCGAATTCTTTGGGCTTCGCCGCCGGCGAGCGTCCCCGCAGGGCGATCAAGCGTCAGATACTCCAGCCCAACGTCAATGAGAAATTTCAGTCTCGTTCTGATCTCTTTGAGCACCTGGTGAGCGATCAGCCATTCGCGCTCGGTCAACTCCAGCTCGGAGAAGAACTTATACGCATCTTTGACGGAGAGCGCGCAGACGTCCATAATATTTTTCCCGGCGATCGTCACCGCGAGGCTTTCGGGGCGCAGGCGCTTCCCATTGCACGCGGCACACGGGCGCTTGCTCATGTACTGTTCGATCTCCTCGCGGGCCCAGTCGGACTCAGCTTCGCGATAAGCGCGCTCTAGCGCCGGGATCAGCCCTTCGTAGTAGTCCATAAAGTAGCGCGTCCGCCCGTAGCGATTCGTGTACGGAAATGTGATGGGGATGCCGTTAGTCCCGTAGAGTAAAATATCAAGCTGCTCCTTGGGCAGCTTGCCCAGGGGCTTCTCCGGGTCGATCTTGTACATCTTGCAGACGCCAAAGAGCACGCCCCAGAGCCATTTGCTCT
>CAZODX010000049.1:0-8043 GCA_964578715.1 uncultured Thermotogae bacterium
CTCGGTCAGCGTGTTGAACATAGAGATCGGACTGGCTGCTGATTGTACCGAAAATGCGCGGCGCTGTCAATTACAGATTGTTCAGCCGCTTCTCCAGAAACTGCGTGTCGAACTCCCCGGACATAAACGCAGCACTGGAGACGATCTCCAAACACAAGTCGCGCGTGGTCTTCACCCCTTCGATCTCAAAGCGCTTCAGCGCATTGATCATCTTCAAAATGGCTTCGTCGCGCGTCTGCCCGTGCGTGATCAGCTTCGCCAGCAGAGAGTCGTAGTAGGGTGTCAGCGTCAGCCCGTCCACGAGCGCCGTGTCCAGGCGCACCCCGTGCCCGCCCGGCAGCGCCTTGATCTTCACCACTCCAGGAGAGGGTGCAAAGTTTCGCGCGGGGTCTTCGGCGTTCAGCCGACATTCTAGCGCGTGCCCGTGAAATTTTAGATCGCGCTGGCTGTAGCCCAAACGCTCCCCTGCTGCAATGCGAATCTGCTCTTTAATGAGATTCTTCCCCACCCGCACCTCGGAGATGGGATGCTCCACTTGAATGCGCGCATTGATCTCGATGAAGTAGAACTCATCCCCGGAGACTAAAAACTCGACCGTCCCGGCGTTCTGATAATCTAACGCTTTGGCGGCGCGCACAGCAGCATTGCAGAGGGCCGCGCGCATCTCCTCGCTGAGCGTCGGTGCCGGCGACTCCTCGATGAGCTTTTGATAGCGTCTCTGAATGGAGCACTCGCGCTCGCCCCAGTGCACGATCTTCCCGTAGTGATCAGCTACTATTTGCACCTCCACGTGCCGCGCGTTAGGGAGATATTTCTCGACGTAGACCGTCGCATCGCCGAAGGCGGCTTCGGCCTCGCGCTGCGCCGCATGAAATTTCTCTATCAGTTCTGAGGCATCGGAGACGATGCGCATCCCCCGTCCCCCGCCGCCCGCCGCCGCTTTCAACAAGCACGGATACCCGATCTGCTCCACAGCTCTTCTTAAGTCCTCTTCGGTCTTGAGGGCCCCAGAGCCGGGGACGACGGGAACCCCTGCGGCACGCACGGCGTTCTTTGCGCGTAGTTTATCCCCCGCTTGCACCATCGTCTCGTAGCGTGGGCCGATGAACGCGATCTTCGAGGCCTCGCAGACTTCAACAAAATGGGGGTCTTCGGCCAAAAACCCGTAGCCGGGATGGATCGCGTCAGCGCGGGATACTTCTGCCGCGCTCATCACCGCGGCGATCTTCAGATACGACTGCTGCGCCGGGGCGGGCCCGATGCAGTAGGCCTCATCGGCGAGCCGCGTGTGCAACGCCCCTCGGTCGGCTTCTGAAAAGATCGCCACCGTACTGATCCCCAGCTCGTGCGCCGCTTCGATGATGCGCACTGCAATCTCCCCGCGATTGGCGATCAGAATCTTCTTAAACATAGCTAGATCGGGCGGATGACCATCAACGGCTGCCCGTACTCCACGGGCTTGCCATCTTCGACCAAGATCTTCTCGACGACGCCGGCAGAGTCAGCCTTGATCTCGTTCATGACCTTCATCGCCTCGATGATGCAGACCGTGTCGCCCTTCTCGACGCGATCCCCGATCTCGACATAGGGCGGCTCGGTAGGCGCCGGCCGCCGGTAGAACGTCCCCACTAACGGGGATGTGATCACGTGGCCGTCGGTCGCAGTGCTTACCGGCGTTGTCCCCGGCTGGGCAGGCACGCTTGGTGCTGTTATGGGGTGAGCTGGTGTGCTCGCTGGCGTGGGAGCGCGTCCGCCCTCGCGCCGCAGCGTCAGGCGTGCCCCTCCGCGCTCCAGCGTCAGCTCCGTCAGCGACGACCGCTCGAAGATCTCGATCAACGCGCGAATCTCCTGGGCATCCATAGACTCCCTCCCGATCCCCTAAGATACCGCACCGAGCGCGGGGTTTGCAAAGTGTGCGGGGCAAACTTATAATCGAGTTTGCCTATGAGTATAGCTGTGGGAGTAACGATCCTGGCGATCTTGACGGTCTTGTCGTTCTTCTTCTCGCTCTCGGAGCTCGCAATTGCATCGGTGAGCCGGTTACGCCTCAAGACGATGATCCGCGAGCACCCGCAGCGCGCTCGCGCCCTCCAAGCCCTGTACGACGATCCAACGTCGCTCATCACAGCTATAGCCATTGTCAACAATTTCGTGAACCTCTTTGCCAGCTCGATTGCGACCGTGCTCACGCTGCAGCTGTTGCCCAGCCTGAGCGGCTCTGAGACCGCCCTGCTCGCCACGATCTTAATCACTATCTATCTCTTAATCTTTGGGGAGATCACTCCAAAACATTTAGGGAAGAACAACGCCGAACGCTTGACGCCCCTTGTCATTGGGCCGCTGTATTGGCTCTCTAAAATTCTGTACCCGTTGACGGTCGCGTTTCAAGCGATTGCGCAGGGGCTGCTCCGTCTGCTGCCGGAGCACTATCGGCAGCGCGAGCCGGTGCATGTGAGCGAAGACCAGATCAAACTCTTGATCGAGATGAGCGAGGAGCGCGGGATGCTCCAAGAAGAAGAGGGCGAGATGATCCGGCGCATCTTCGTCTACGACGACTTAGTCGTGAGACAGGTCATGGTGCCGCGCACGCACGTTGTCGCGATTGAGATCAACACGCCGTTGGCCGAAGTGCGCGAGATCATCGCACGGGAAGGGCATTCTCGCTACCCCGTCTACGAACGCAGCTTAGACAATATTCGGGGGATCTTGCACGCCAAAGATCTCTTGCGCTTCGGCTACGCCGAAAAACAGAAGCTCGATGAATACAAAAAGAAGCTCCAAGACGAGCTGCCGCGACGCATGAAAGAAGCCAAGACCCCCGAAGAACTCAAGAAGCTTGCCGAAGAGAAGGCGTTCTACGAAGCTGAAGTGCGCCGGCTGCGCGACTTGCTCAGCGGGGCACGCTTAGAGCATATCATTCGGCCGGCGTTCTTCACCGCGCCCAATAAGCCCATCCGCAAGCTCCTGCGCGATTTTCAAAGAAACAAAAAGCACATGGCCATCGTCGTAGACGAGTACGGCGGCATGATGGGGATCGTCACGTTAGAAGACATCTTAGAAGAGATCGTAGGGGAGATCCGCGACGAGTACGACGAATCCGAGGAGAAGCAAGCAGCGCTCCAAATTAAGCAGCTGTCGCCTACGGTCTACCTCGTCGATGGCGAGACCCCCCTCGACGAACTGAACTCCCGGCTCTCTCTGGAGTTGCCGCTCTCCGAGGCGGTCACAGTTGGGGGGTTGCTGTTGCATCGGCTTGCAGAAATCCCTAAAGTAGGGACGACGCTCACGGTCGACGGCGCACGCCTGACCGTCGTGGAAGCTACGGAGAAAGAAGTTCGCAAGGTGCGCGTCGAGCTCTTAGCGACATCGAAAGTCTCATAACACAGGAGGCACCGAGGCTCATGAGGAAAGTCTTCCAAATCGTTGTACTGGCCGTATGGGCAGCCACAGCCCTCACCTGGGCGCAAGAGGCTCAGCCAGATCGCTATCTGTTGCGCGTCTCCCTCGACACAGAAGACCGCGTGATCTCCGGGACGGCGACTATCGAGTACACCAACGACTCTCAAGCGTCAATACCCGCGCTCTATTTCTTGCTCATGCCCAACTATAGCCGCGAGCCCAACCCCCATCTTGCGCCGGCGGTGCTCGACAGCTCTTATTGGAACGGGTTCGATCCTGCGTGGACAAAGGTCTTTTCTGTCAAGACGCCCGAGGGGCAGGCGTTGGAGTTTGCTCTAGAGCGCGGGCCCGATTGGTTCCAGACGTACTCTTTAGATGAGACGCTCCTGCGCGTCGTGCTGCCTCAGCCGCTGGAGCCGGGCCAGCGCACCACGGTCGTCATCGAGTTCGAGACGAAATTCCCTTATATCACCGGAGCCGATGAGGGCTTTCATAACGGGACGTTCACGTGGCGCTTTGGGTGGAGCCCCATCCCCGTACCTGCAACAGAGCTCATAGATGGGCACTACATCGCTCCCCGGCCGTACTATAAGTTCTTGATGCCCGCTGTGCTCTATGAGCTTGAGCTCACTCTTCTTGACGAATACGTCGTCGCCGCTGGGGGCGACTCCCAAACAGAAGCGCCCCATCCGGAGCTGCGGGGACAAAAGATCGTGCATGTCACTTCTGAGATCCCTCGACGCTCTATGCCCATCAGCATCAGCGACAAGTTTAGAAGATACGAGCTCACCGAAGAGATCCCCATTATCGTCTATTATCGCCCGGGGCATGAAGCCAACGCGCGCCTGCTGGCGACCTATGCCAGCGAAATCTTAAACTATTATCAAACACACTTTGGGCCGTATGACTATAAGCGATTAGTTATCGTCGAGTCTTCGTCGGACGGGTACTTCGGCATGGCCGCCGACGGCTTTATTATTCTTGGCAGCTCGTTCTTCTTCGAAAAAGACCTAGGCGTGGCAGGGATGCTCGATCGCCTCACTGAATACGTCTTGGCCCATGAGATGGCCCATCAATGGTGGGGCATCGGCGTCGGAGCTGATCTGAACGCCGAGAACTTCCTCTCCGAGGCGTTCTCGGAGTATCTCTCCATCACGTACTTTGAAGAGAAGTATGGGGAGTTTGGCCCTAATCTCATCCAGATGGAGCGCTCCGGGCTCTTAGAAAAATTCATTCAGTCACAGCTGGGGTATCTGAACCTACGAAGACACCTGAGCGAGCTGCCCTACGTGCTCGTCCATAAAGATCGCTTCGATGAGGCAATCATCAAGCCTCAGCAAGATGTGCGCTATGCGAATTATAGCGCCGTGCGCTTGTATAACAAAGGCTACTTAGTCTTGAGGGCGCTGCGCGGGCTGCTCGGACACGAAACGATGAACCAAATCCTGCGCACCGCTTATGAGCGCTGGGCGCATAGATTTATCAGTGTCGCTGAGTTTGAGAGCCTCGTCGAAGAGATCTCCGGGCGAGATCTCTCAAAGTTCTTTAACGCCTGGCTCCATCGCGACGACGACCCCGCGCTCTACCTTGACTACGCCGTCACAGGTTTTGCGATGCAGCCCTTGGAGCTCCCCAAAGATGCCCCTAAGGACTCCGATCGCTATCTTGTGAGGGTATCTCTTGAGCGCAAAGGGCCGATCTCCATGCCAGTCACGGTGGTCGCCGTCTCCGAACTCGATGAAGAGTACACATATATCTACGAGAGCGAGAATCCTAAAGAGACCTGGGAGTTCCGCAGCAAGCACCCGATCAAAGAAGTCCGCGTCGACCCCAACGAAATCACCCCTGACGTCAACCGTCTGAATAATTACTATCCCCAGCGGACGCGAGTCGTCACCAATGGGGACAACGATATGCCCCTGGATGCCTATCTTATCCGGGTGAACCCTCTGGGGCAAACGATTGAGATCGGCTTTCTCAACGACTATCGGCTCATATTTGCCAACGGCTATGTAGGGGGCTGGCTCAACCTTGGGCGCGGGACGGTCGCCTCGGCAGTCATAGCCCCGGCTGGCACGGATATATTCGGGCTTGTGAGCGTCAGCTGGATGACCTTTGCTCAGCCTAATATTGGCTATCGCGGGACGTGGTGGGTGACTCATGAACGATTCACCCTGACGGTAGCACGGCTGCTGGACGCGCCGGAGGGGCCAAGTGGGCCTTTCGTCCCGGTGATCTTTGCCGCTCTAGACTACCAACGCAGTGAGCTCTTAAAGAATCTCTATATCTTTGGGCTCTCCCTGCGCCAAGGGTTGGATTTCACCCAGCTCTCCTTGCAAGGGATCACCCGGATTCGCCTGTGGCCGCATGTCTATCTCGATGTCGCAGGAGACTTGGGCATGGGCTTCAACACTCAGGGGAGCTTCAAATTCAGCTTGAGCGAGCTGAGCAGCTTCCAAGCCGCCCAGGGCTTTCCGTTTGCAGACCGGTTCCGCTGGCTCAGCTACGCCGAAGTGAACTTCCCGCTCCAGCGCGAGATGGGGTACAACCTGCTCAATCTGGCGCTGATTAACGAGATAGACCAAGCAGTCTACGCGATAGCTGCGCGCACGGCCCCAACGTTTGAGAGCTTGCTCAACACTGAAGGAGCGAAAGTCGAGGCGGGGCTGGAGTTTCGCATCCGCGGCACAAGCATCGGAGGGCTGTTGCCCTTCACACTTGCGCTGCGGATCAGCTATCCCTTCATGGGAGTAACACGCTCTGAGCAAAACGTCGTGATCTCGATTGGGGTGGCATTCGAATAATGCGCGTTCCATACAGATGGCTGACGGAGTTCGTGTCGGTTCCCGTTGAGCAGGGCTTTGTGCAGGAGCTGGCAGAGCGACTGACGCTTGCGGGCCTTGAAGTCGCATCGGTCGAGCGCGTGGGCAAGCCCGAAGGGATCGTTGTCGGGAAGATCCTGACAGTGAGCCCCCATCCCAACGCCGATCGTTTGAAGATCTGCGAGGTCTCGCTGGGGCGCGAGACGGTGAGGCTCGTCTCCGGGGCGCCGAACCTCGCAGTGAATGCGCTCGTCCCTGTCGTGCGTGCCGGGGGACAGCTCCCCAACGGGCAGACTGTCGAAGCTGTTGTCTTTCGCGGGGAGAGATCTGAAGGGATGATCTGCTCCCGCGCCGAGCTGGGGCTCGAAGAGAAATCCCCTGGCGTCTGGATCTTAGAGCCGGAGCTGGGGTGCCAGGTCGGCCGCGATTTCCGTGAGTATCTTGAGTTCGACGACTTTGTTTTAGTCTTAGAGACGAAGTCCAACAGGCCCGACGCGCTCAGCGTCCTTGGGGTCGCTCGCGAGGTCAGCGCGTTGTACGATCTCGACTTGAGAAAGCCCGACACATCTCTCCACGAGAGTACGGAGAAGATCGAGTCTCTCGCGTCGGTGGAGATCGAAGACGCGCAGGGCTGCCCGCGCTATGCGTGTCGTGTCTTCAGCGATCTGCGCTGGGGGCCGTCGCCGCTCCTCATCCAACATAGACTCGTGAAGGGCGGGCTGCGCCCTATTAGCAATATCGTTGACGCGACGAATTACGTATTATTAGAGCTGGGGCATCCTACTCATGCGTTTGACTACGACCAACTCGAAGGGCACAAGATTATAGTGCGGCGCGCGCGCCCCACTGAAAAGATCACGACGCTAGATGGGATCGAGCGCGTGCTGAGCACATCAGATTTGGTGATTGCCGACGCGCGCAAGCCCGTCGCCGTTGCTGGGGTTATGGGGGGAGCCGACAGCGAAGTTTCTGAGAAGACCCAAAGGGTCTTATTAGAGTCGGCGTATTTTGACCCGATCTCGATCCGGCGCACCTCAAAACGCCTTGGGCTGCGCACCGAAGCGAGCCATCGCTTCGAGCGCGACATGGACCCAGAGATCCTCATCACGGCGCTGGATCGCGTCGGGACGCTCCTGCAGCAATGGGGCAGCTGTTCCGTAGCTCGCGGGGTCATCGACGTCTATCCCAAAAGATTTGCGCCGCGCTTCTGCGAACTGCGCCAGGGCCGAATCGGCAAGATATTGGGAATCGAGATCTCTCCCCAGCAGAGCGAGAAGATCTTACGAAGACTTGAGTTCTCCGTGGAGTGCCTTGGGCCGGATCGCTGGCGTGTGGGCATCCCCAGCTTCCGGCGCGAGGTCGAGCGCGAAATAGACTTAATCGAAGAGATCGGACGCATCTACGGATACGACAAAATCCCCGCGGAACGCCCGGCGTTCCCACTAGTGGCAGGTCGGCGCGAGCGCTTCGAAGAGCTCAAAGATCGAATACGAAAGATCCTTACGGCTCTAGGAGTCAGCGAGGCCGTCACTTTTGGGTTTATCTCCAAAGAAGACGCCGAGATCTTCGGTGACGACAGGGCTCTGGTGCGCTTACGCAACCCCATGAGCGACGAGTCCTATGCGCTGAGACCAAGTCTCTGGCCGGGGCTCCTGCGCGTCGTCCAGTACAATGCGTATCAGCAAGTCGATGGCGTGCGGCTCTTCGAGATCGGGAAAGTCTTCAGCCGTGACGCCCAGGCGGTGCACGAGCGCGTCGCCGTGGGGGTTGTGCTGGCGGGACGAGCGCTCGTGCCCCTGCGCGGTCGCGCGCAATTCTATGA
>CAZODX010000049.1:8053-8635 GCA_964578715.1 uncultured Thermotogae bacterium
ATCTAAAGGGGATCGTCGAGACGACGCTCTTTGAGCTGGGCTTGAAGAACTTCGCCTTTGAGCCCAGCGCAGAGAAGATCTTGCACCCGGTGCGCCAAGCGTTCGTCAAAGCCAAGGAGGACGTCTTAGGGATCTTGGGTGAGCTGCATCCGGATCTGACGCGACGTTACGATCTGCCTTGGCGGATCTATCTCTTCGAGATGAATCTTGAAGAGATCTCTCAACGCTTACAAACGATTGCCCCACCCCACTGGGCGGAGCTGCAGTCACGAGTGACTCCCAAGTACCCGGCATCGCGCAGAGATCTGTCGCTTCTGGTGCCGGAGAACGTCCCTGAAGCCAGCGTGCGCAAGATTTTAGAGGGCGAGCGCCGCGTCGAGCGCGTCTTCCTCTATGACTTATATCGTGGGAGTCAGATTCCCCAAGGGATGAAGAGTTTGACGTACGAGATCACGTTCCGCGACTGGACCAAGACGCTCAGCGACGACGAAGTCAACGAGATCGTAGCGCGCCTTGAGGCGCGGCTCCAAGACGAACTAGGCGTGCAGATTCGCAAGACCTAACCCCCAGCCCCTTCCCTAA
>CAZODX010000050.1:0-8445 GCA_964578715.1 uncultured Thermotogae bacterium
GTCTTGAGGAGCTGGCCCAAGCCCAAGCCCGCACGGAACAGCGCGTTGAAGAACTCGCGCAAGCCCAGGCCCGCACCGATGAACGCCTGGCACAACTTGCTCAGGCCCAGGCCCGCACAGACGAGCGGCTCACGCGCGTCGAAGGGATTTTGGAGCGCACCGAGCGCGTGCTGGCCGAATTGACTTCTCAAGTCAAAGCCCTCAGTGATAATGTCGGGTATGGGCTGGAAGACATCGCGCGCGTGGTGCTGCCCGGATATTTACGCTATCGCTACGGGATCAAGATCGAGCGCTTCGAGCGTCGGCTCTTCCAGATAGATGGGCAACCGGTGGATATTGACTTGTATGCTGAGGGCACGCGCGGGCGCAAGCGCATCGTCGTACTCGGCGAGGCCAAGGCGCGCATCTATGGGCGCGAGGTCAGTCAATTTCACAGCGTCGTTGAGAGATTGAAGCCCCACATCGCTGCCGAAGTCGTCCCGTTGATGTTCGGGTACTTTATAGATCTTTCGGCCACTGAAGCTGCAGGGAAGCAGACGCTCTTGATCGCTTCTTACCAGCCGACGACGGAGATGCAGAGTCGGGCAGTGCAGCGTCGGCGCTCGCGGCGGTGATAGAGTCTAGTAAGTCCAGCAGCTAAGTTCTAGTCACAAGTATAAAAACCTAACTGCACCAAGCCACTTGACTTTTTTTTTTACTTTACGCTATAATACCCCTTGTGAACCAAATTTAAAGAAGGAGGTATAGTGCATAAGGATGATGATAAGGAGGAGTTCACCCCCCACAAAGATGACCAATCACAGATCGGCTCTATAAATCCTGGAAAGGAAAGGACGCGATATGATGAAGATTCTTCGAATCTTATGCATTGGGGTTTTCATCTCGGCTTGGAACGTTGATCTTCCGGCTTTCTCCCAGCAAAAAACTCCTGAAGGTCGAGCCATCGCTCTCATCGCCGCAACTAACGGAGCTGTACTAGGAGCATTTTCAGTCGGATTCATTAAGTATCATTCAACGTGGTTCAGACTCTGCAGCTCTATGAGAGATAGAGAATATTCGCTCCAAGGTTTCGTGGACCTTGTGTTGCAGCACGCCACGCGATATCCGTGGGAGGAGCATTTGCGTATGATCTTGGGTCCAGCCATCGGCGCAACGGCAGGTCTTGTCTTCGTAAGCCATAGGCAAGGGCTCGGTAATACACCTATGGCTCTAGTAGGAGGAATGGGAGGGCTTGGCGTGGGGCTTGGGCTGGGGTGTCTAGCAGCTCAAATATTCCCACGAGCTCACAGGGGTTTTGAGCTCCTAGCCGCGTCAATTGCCTTATGGTATGCTGCATTTACCGCTCTAGATTTTTACTATCCTCAGAATCGATCAAGCCCGCGCGCGTCTCACCAGCCTACATCGTCAGCGCCAGCGATGAGCGTCACGCTGTGGAATCTGCGCTTCTGATAAAAAAAACAGAGAGAGGGTGAACAACCCTCTCTCTGTCTGCTCTTCTTCTCTCTTTACGGCTCGTCCCCGCGCAGCTGTGGGCACAGCCCATCTAAGATATAGAGATTCAGCTCACCGGGCTTGGCCGTGTTGGCTGCCCACAGCTGCCGTTGAATACGACTGACAAGCTCCGGATTCCCCGGCACGCGCTCTTGAATGGTCAACGGTATGAAGAGCGCCGCCGAGCTAAGCTTCTCGCTCACCGGGTACGGCATCACCGTATGGAACAGGTCCTTCCCCGTGGGGACGGTTGGATTGGGACTTGCGATGAGCTGCGCCACAGCAACAGCGATGGCGCTCTGCCCGTCCCCGGCGTTGACCGTATACGCGCAGAAGCGCACCGAGTCTAAGAAGATCGCCACGGGTTTGCCACCAGCCGGCACAACCGAATCGACCACGTGCGGCGGCGTGATCGTCACCCGACTGATCGTGTTGTCCCCTTGATTGACAAAGTACGCGTACATATCGCCGAGCCATGACCCAACAGTAGTCGCGATGGCGCTCGGCTGCGGGCCGGTCGGCACCGTTGCGATGACTTTGTAGCGATTCTCGTTGGCCAGGTCGTCGTTGATGTCAATAACGCTGATCGTATTGCTGCCCTTGTTAGTGACGAACGCCCGATTATGTGCACCCGATGAGTAGAGCGCGATGGCGCTGGGCTGAGCGCCGACCTTCACCGTTGCTTTCAAGGCATTCGTCTGGGTGTTGATGACAGTAACCGAGCCGTCGTCCGCGTTGACAACGTAGAGATCGGCGTTATGGGTCGCACGAGCCAGCGCAATGGGCCTCGTCCCCACGGCGATCTCGGCGCGGATAGCCCCGCTGGGCAGGGCGACTACAAAGACTTTGTTCGCTGTGCTGTCGGCTATAAACGCCGTCGCGCAGTCGCGATTGACCGCCAACGCGCTGGGGTTCGCGACAGCGACGTTTGTGCTCGCGACGATCTCCTTCGAGAGCGTATTGATGATCTGAAGAGCCGTGCCCTCTGCTGATTTGCTCGCGGCGACGAACGCACTTCCGCCGGCGCATGAGACCAGCGCGACGGCATCGCCGGAGAGAGTCAGGGTCATGTTCGGCTTAAGCCCTTGCTGTCCGTATGAGAAGATCCCCGTGAGGGCGAACAAGAAGACGAACACCAGTACAGTTTTGCGCGTCATAGAAGCCTCCTTGGTTTCGTTGATCTTGGCATGGGTGATTATAGGGGCTTGGGCGTGGCAAGTCTGTACCGGCGTGGTGAAAAACGGGTGGAAGACTTTTTATGATTTGCCTGCGCATGGCTTCGGATGTTATAGTGTGCCTCAGGAGGTAGATCCTATGCGAACGGCAATCGTTCTGGTAATCAGTGCGGCATTGCTCTGGACGAGCGTGCCGGCGGCGTGGGCCCAAGGGGGCACGGTGAAGTGTCGGCTCAAAGCCGATCCGTTATTGCCGGGAGCCGCGTCGTTTCTCATCCCTGGGCTGGGGCAGTTCCTCAACGGCGAGGACGGCAAGGGCTTTACGCACCTGATCATCGCGTTGGTGTTGCCCACGGCGGTCGGGCTTGGGGCGCTCTTACTCGCTCCGGTCGTCCCAACGCTGAGCTATATTCTCTTGCTTGCTGCACCGGCGCTCTATCTCGGCTGGGCTGTCGCCAGCGCTCTAGATGCTTATCAGATCGCCGATAAATACTGTCGGCCCTAGAATCTGAGATTTATAAAGAATTCTTGGACTTTGAGGCCGGAGGGCTGGATCGCCGTGCCGGCGCGCCGGCCCCAACTTGCGTCAGCATACGAGACCGTGAGAACGGCCTTGTCTAAAGGCTTGATCAGCCCCACAAAGACAAGGAGCAGATCGGCTGTCCAAGGCCCATTCTTAAAGAGAATCTGGACGTCGTGCTGATAGATGGGGTCAAGCCCAAAGCAGCCGGCATCAGCAGCACACACGAAGAGATCGCTGGTGATGCTCACCCCTCCTACAGAAAAGCTCGTCGTGAACTCCCGCAACGAGAAGACGATCCCGCCGAGCGTGTCCGTCCAGATCGCTGTGACGAACAGATCGCCCACAGACCAGCTCATAATGATCGTGTGCGAGCTGGGTTCTAAATTCGAGTCGAAATAGAGAATATCTGTCAGATCGAGCGCCAACGGCTCGACGCGCGCAGAGCTTGTTATTTGGAGATACTCGATTCCCACAGGGCCTTCGCGGTCATTGACATTGAACGCCGTGTCGACGTTCACCGTCACACCCGCGAGCTTGACGCTCGTGATGATGAGGCGTTCGTACTCGACATTGAGCCCCGCCACGACGCGCCCGTGGGTGAATTGCAGCTCTGGGAGACACTCTCCGACGCACTCGAAGCCGCGTCGCGCTCCGATATACGTCTCGGAGCGCACCGTCACCCCAGAGACAGTCTGGCCGCTGGCAGTCAGAATAGCGCCGACCTCCCATTGCGGGACAAGCGCCGAGCCGAAGTTCGCAAAGAGACCAACAGTTTTCACCGTCACCCCAGCGATAGAAAATTGTGTCTCAACGATCTTCTTTCGCAAGATGACAGCATCGGTGAGCGTCGGTCCCAACAGCCGCGCCAGCGCGGCGTAGGGTGTTACCAAATCTTTATAGAAGATGGGGATATACTGCCCGACAACCCCGCCGGGATCGGGCTGCACAAATTTTATCTGAAAGTTCTGATCAGCTTCGACGATATTCCGAGAGAAGAGCAAGATATCGGTGAGCGTGAATGCTCCGACTCTGGCGCTGAGTTTGAAGACTTGCGCTTCGACGCCGACGGTGCTCAGGGCAGTGAGCGATGTTATCTGGAAGCCGCTCACGGTCAGGGTGAGCCGGAGCAGGCTGTCCAGCACAAACGGGGTCTGTGCGATCTTGGGCTGCGGGCCGTCTAAGATGAGCAAGAGCCGGGTTTCCCAACTACCGTCCAGCGGCGCGGCCCACAAAGCGTTCACACTCAGCAGAAGAAGCCCCGTACAGACGAAGAGAGCGCGCATAGTGCCTCCATTATTTTTTCGACGTGGGATACTCTATCCCACATGGATGACTGTATTCTACCCGATGGGGGTGAGTCTTGCAAGCGTGCCCAAGGGAAGGGAGCTTCAGGGGCCCTGTCGCTCAGCTTTGATAATCGCGCTGAGGCGCTCCACACTTTGAGCGATACGACGATTGATCACAATATAGTCAAAGAGATCGAGCGCGCCCAGCTCGTCCAGCACCCTCTCCAAGCGTTGCCGCCGCGCCGCGGCGCTCTCCGTGCCCCGCCTGTCGAGACGGTCTTCGAGTTCTTTCAAGGACGGCGGTAGGATGAAGATCGCCACGAGCCGTCCTCCAAACCGACGCCGTCTCAGCTGTTGTACCCCCTGTACGTCGGCTTCTTTGATCACGTCGCGCCCGGCTGCAAGCAGCCTCTGCACCTCCGCACGCGGCGTGCCGTAATAGTTCCCCGCATAGACGGCGTATTCGAGAAACCCGCTCTGACGAATGCAGCGCTCAAACTCTTCTTTTGAAATAAAGCGATAGCGCCCGGCTCGCAGTTCTCGTGGGCTGCGTGGGGGCCGGCTCGTATACGACGGCACATAGACGAGATCGGGGAATCGCCGGCGCACGCGCGTTACCAGCGTCGTCTTTCCCGCCCCCGATGGGCCGCAGATAACAAAGAAGACCCCCTTCTTGGCTCCCATATATTTATCACTCGACGTTGCGGGCCTGCTCGCGAAATTGTTCAATGAGAGCCTTCATCTCCAGCACACACGAGGTGATCTGGGCGTCTTTGGCCTTGGCTGAGATCGTGTTGGCCTCACGGGCCAGCTCTTGCGCTAAGAAGTCCAAGAGCCGCCCCGCAGGCTCCGGCCCGGCTATCGCCGCTTTGGCCGCGTGCAGGTGCATCTTCAGACGCGCGATCTCTTCGGTAATATCTGCGCGCTCGGCCAAGAGCGCTACTTCCATCTCCAGCCGCCCTTCGTCAAGCTCCACAGCGTTCTCTGTGAGTTCGCGCACGCGCTCCCTCAGACGCTCTTGATAGAGCTTCTTCACGGCGGGGGCGCTCTGTTCGATCTTGTCCAATTCGCGCTCCAACAGAGCTATGATGCGCTCCAGCTCTTGGGCGATGAGCTCTCCCTCGCGCCGGCGGCTCTCCTGAGCTTGAGCGAGGGCTTCTCGAAGGGCCGGCTCGATGCGCTCCCACAGCTCATCTTGCGGCTCTTCAGAACGCTGTAAGACGCCCTCAAGCTTGAGCAAAGTATCGAGCGAGAAGCCTTCGGTGAGCTGGAGCTCGCGGCTGAGCTTATGCAGGGCTTCTGTATAAGCACGCGCGATCTCGGTATTGAGAGCGAGCGGAGCTTGGCCATGGCGCTCGATCTCTAGAGAGACTTCGACGCGCCCGCGCACAAAGTGCTGCGCGATTATATCTTGGGCTTTGAGCTCCAGCGCGGGATGGGCTTCTAACCCGGAGATCTTCACATCGAGATATTTATGATTGAGGCTCTTGATGGAGACGGTCACGGTCTCTGTGGGGCCGTGGTGTTGGGCGTGGCCGTAGCCGGTCATGCTGCAAATCATACTGTAGGGTAATGCACACTGGGGAAGGTTGTCAAGCGGGGGCTTGACAATGGGGCCGTTCTGCGCTATCATACGAGCGCGTTGGGAGATCGTCTAACGGTAGGACAGCAGGCTCTGGACCTGCTTGTGGGGGTTCGAATCCTCCTCTCCCAGCCAGATTCTTATCTCATTCAAGGGTTCTCTCCAGCTCCGTAATTTCTGTAATTGGCGCCTGGCACGAAGAATTCTTGCAGAGATAGACCGACGGAGCGCCGTTCACCAAGCCCTTCCCCCGCACCAGCGGGATGAACGCCGCGCCCTCACCATCCCCAGGCTCGCTCACCACTACAATCTTATTGGGAAGGAATCTCGCACGGATTATCTCGACAAATTGCTGGGTGCGCTTATCGCCCTTGGCTCCGATCACAGCGATCTGTGTCGTCGGCCCCAGATAAAAGTCGAGCGCACTCAACATATACGAGAGCGCCTGCGGAGCTTGTTCCATAAAGTCCCGACACAAACGCAACGTTTGCTCGGCTTTCACCCGCAGCGCCGCGTCGCCGGTCAACTCGGCCAAGCGCAAGAGTGCCATAGTCGCTGCAGAGTTCCCCGACGGCGTCGCCCCGTCATAGAAGCTCTTGGGGCGCACCGGAAGCTTCTCATGATCACTGCTGGTGAAGAAGAACCCCCCGCCATGCTCGTCCCAGAATTTCTCTATGAGAGTTGCGCTGAGCGTTTTCGCTGCGTGAACCCAGCACAGATCGAAGTCGGACTCATAGAGATCCAGGAGCGCTAGGATCAAGAACGCGTAATCGTCAAGATACCCAGGGATTTTAGCGATGCCGTCTTTGGCGCTGTGCAGGAGAGCCCCGTCTTGAATGAGAGATTTCAGGCAGAAGTGCGCGGCATCTTGCGCGGCGTGGAGATACTTCTCGTGCCCTAGGACTTGATACGCCCGCGCCAAGGCCGAGATTATTAGACCGTTCCACGCTGTGAGAATCTTCTCGTCGCGTGCGGGTTTCGGGCGCCGCTCCCGCGCTGCGAAGAGTTTTTCTTTGACACGGGCGAGCCAGCCCTCGCACTCTGAGACCGTCATCTTCATCTTGGCCGCAAACTCTTCTAATGTGTAGGGACTGCGCAGCACGCTCGCCCCACCCGCGACCCCAAAGTATTCGCACGCTCTGGCCCCGTCTGCAGCACCGAGCACGGCTTCGATCTCCTCAGGCGTCCACAGATAGAACGCCCCTTCGCCGTCGGGGCTGTCGGCATCTTGGGACGCGAAGAAGCCCCCTGCTGAACTGGTCATCTCCCGCAGCACGTAATCGAGAGTCTCTTCGACGACGCGACGGTAGAGAGCTTTCTGCGTGATTTGATACGCCTCAAGATAGGTCCAGACCAAAAGAGCGTTATCGTAGAGCATCTTTTCGAAGTGCGGGACGGCCCACTGAGCATCTACAGAATACCGATGGAATCCCCCACCGAGCTGATCATAAATCCCCCCGCGGGCCATCTTCTCTAAAGAGAACTCGACGACGTGGAGCGCGTCGGCATCGCGAGTGCGGTGCCAGTATCGCAGCAAGAGACTCAACTCTAAGCTATGAGGGAACTTCGGCGCGTCACCGAAGCCGCCATGCTCGCGATCAAAGCTCTTCAGTGCGCTCAGATATGCCCTTTGGATGAGATCGCGGGTGAGGAGTTCTGAGCTTGGGCGTGGCTGCTGCAGGGCTTGGAGATATTGGGTTAACTGTTCTGCCTGCTCGACGATCTTCTCGCGCTCCTTCTGATAGAGCGCAGTGATAGCCTTGAGCACGGTGAGGAACCCCGGTCGGCCCCAGCGGTCTTCTGGCGGAAAGTACGTGCCGCCGAAGAACGGCTTCAGATCGGGGGTGAGGAAGACCGTCAGCGGCCAGCCCCCTTGTCCCGTCAAGAGTTGCACGGCCGTCATATAGAGCTCGTCGAGATCGGGGCGCTCTTCACGGTCCACTTTGATGCTGACGAAGTGCTCGTTGAGATACTGGGCAATCTGGGGGTTCTCAAAGCACTCGCGCTCCATCACGTGGCACCAATGGCATGCCGAGTACCCAATAGAGAGAAAGATCGGCTTCTCTTCGCGGTGGGCTTTCTGGAGGGCTTCTTCGCCCCAGGGGTACCAGTCCACGGGATTATAGGCGTGCTGGAGCAGATAGGGGCTGGTCTCATGGATAAGGCGATTGGGGCGCTGAGTCATGGTGTCACTCCCCGTAAGAGATAGATTAGTCTACCCGGTTTCGGTGTCGTGCGCAAGGGAAGATTTGTTATAATGAGATTTGCTTATGGAACCTCCCACAGGAACTGTGACGTTTCTCTTCACGGATATTGAAGGCAGCTCCAAGCTCTGGGAGCAATACCCTGAGGCGATGTCGCGGGCGCTCGCGGAGCATAACGCGCTGC
>CAZODX010000051.1:0-6703 GCA_964578715.1 uncultured Thermotogae bacterium
CGTAGAGTGAGTCATTCTCCGCCAGGGGCTGCCATCCCGAAAGGGTGACCAGACTCCGCGGATCAATCCCCAACAGCAGCTTGAGCTGGGAGACGGTTAACCCCAACGGGATACAGACCATAGCGAAGCCCAGTCCGCCCAGCATCTGCACGTAGATCCACTTGTTCATGGCCACTCCTTTCTTGTCGAGAGATTAAGGCAGATAACCTACCCCAAAGTAAACCGAGAAGTTTCAGGAGCCCTGGGCACGCCGTCCTTGCCAAAGATGATCGCGCTGTTTATGATGACAGTGTTATGGCTCTGCTCGTGACCGAAGATCTCATGCATCGCTACGGCGATGAGATCGTCTTTGAGAAGATCTCGGTGCGGCTCCATCACGGTGACCGCATCGGGCTGGTGGGGCTCAACGGCAGCGGGAAATCGACGCTATTGCGCATCCTTGCGGGCGTGCAGGAGCCCACAGGCGGCCGCATCGCGCGCGCCCGCTCTGTGTGTATCGGGTATCTTGCTCAAGAGCCGCATCTAGATAGCACCGCGACGCTCTTCGATGAGATGCTCACCGTCTTTGAGAAGCTCCAAGAGCAAGAGCTCAAGCTGAAAAGCTTGGAACACGAGCTTTCCCGTGCTACCCCCGATGAGAACTTATTGAGACAATATGATGAGCTGTTGGAAGACTTTCGCCGCAGCGGAGGCTATGAGTACCAGAGCCGAATCCATCAAGTGCTCGCAGGCGTGGGGTTCACTCCCGATGATATCCACAAGCCCGTGGCGCACTTGAGCGGCGGCCAACGGGCGCGCGCAGCTTTAGCACGCTTGCTCCTTGAAGAGCCTGATGTGCTCTTGCTAGACGAGCCGACTAATCACCTGGATCTCGAAGCCCTCGAATGGCTCGAAGAGTATCTCTCTCATTGGAAGGGCGCGTTTATTATAGTCTCGCACGACCGTTACTTTCTCGATAAGCTCGTCCATAAGATCTGGGAGCTCGAGTTGGGTCGGCTGTACGAGTATCCCGGTAATTACTCGCAGTATCGGGCACTCCGCCACGAGCGTCTTGAACGCCAGTGGAAGCTCTACGAAGAACAGCAAGAGCTCATACGAAAGACCGAAGAGTTTATTCGGCGCAATATTGCCGGCGGGGATTTCCGCGCCAGCCAAGCCCAAGCCCGCCAAAAGATGCTGGAGAAGCTCGAGCGCATCCCTCGGCCCATCGTTCCGAAAAAGATTCACTTGTGGATGGACGTCAAAAAGCCCAGCGGGGAGCGCGTGCTCCATGGCCGTGATCTTGTGATCGGTTACCCCAATGCCCTGCTCTTTCGCTGTAAACAGATTCCGCTCCAGCGCGGGGAGCGCGTCGCCATCGTCGGCCCCAACGGTTCCGGCAAGAGCACGTTTTTAAGAACTATCGCCGGGGAACTGCGCCCTCTGGAAGGCACGCTCGCTCTGGGACACAACGTCCAGATCGCGTATTTTCGTCAGAGCCAGACCGAGCTCGATGCCCCAGACAAAACCGTCCTCGAAGTCGTCATGACCAACACAGGGATCACAATGAGCGAAGCTCGAAGCTTTTTGGGGCAGTTTCTCTTCTCCGGGGATGATGTCTTTAAGAAAGTCTCTGAGCTCTCCGGTGGGGAGCGCAGCCGCCTCGCTCTTGCGATGCTCGCCCAACTGGGCGGCAATCTCTTATTATTAGACGAGCCCACGAATCATTTAGATATAGACTCCCGCGAGGTCCTCCAAGAAGCGATGCGGGAGTACAAGGGCACGATTATATTCGTCACGCATGATCGCTATCTCATCCAGGCGATCGCCACGCAGATCTGGGAGATCTGTAACAGAGAACTAAAGATCTATCATGGAGACTATGAGCACTATCAGGCGCAGCGCGAGAAGGATTCTCTCAGAAGAGAGCCGCGTGAAAAGATCGAAGGGAAGCCCAGGCGTGTCTCACCGGGGAAGGAGCAGCGGCTGCGCGAGCGCCAGCGCGCCAAGCTGGCCGCCCGCGAAGCCGAATTAATGAACGCTGTCACGGCACTCGAGCAGCAGATCGCCCACATCGAAAGACAGATGGAAGAGGCCAGCTACGCCGGGGATCATCACAAGCTCCGCGAGCTCACAGCGCTCTATCGCCAAAAGCGCCAGGAACTCGAGAGAACTTCAGAGCAGTGGGCGCAAGCCGCCGAAGCCTTGGCGAACTTCCAAGCCGACTCCTAGGGCGTGTAGAGCTTCGCTGCGTCGGCTTTGAAGCCGATCTTGCTGTGCGTCCCATCACACAAGGGCTTGTTCTGAGACTGCCCACAGCGGCAGAGCGCCACCCACGGACGATCCAAGAGCGTCTCCTTGCCGGAGGCGTCCACAAGCTTGAGCGGGCCCTTGACGAGATTGGGGCCATCCCTCTTGATCTCGACGATCAGTTCACTCATATTACCCTCCTTATGGGCTTTCTGAGATTCTTGTAGCTGTTTTGAGCTCTCGGACATACGCTGTAAGAACTTCTGGGGAAGCTCCCTGGGCGATCCGCGCCGTCAAGGCGCTCGCGACGATCACCCCGTCTGCACCAGCACGTACTACGGCTTCAATGTGAGCTCGACTCGAGATCCCAAAGCCCACTGCGATTTTGAGGTCTTCCGGCAAGAGCGGGCGGACTCGCTCGAGCAAGGGCAAGGCCGTAGGCGCCAGCGTCTCGCTTGGCCCTGTTGTGCCATAGCGCGATACTAGATACACAAACCCCGACGCGTACTCACAGATCTTCTTGACGCGCTCGGTGTCGGTCTCCGGGGTGACAAAGAAGACCCGTGCCAGCCCGTACTTGCGCGCTTGATTGACCCACGATGTTGCTTCTTCCATGGGGAGATCAGGGATAATGACACCGTCTACGCCGGCTTCGCTACAGCGTCGCGCAAACGGCTCTTCCCCCATCTTCAAGACAGGGTTATAGTACGTCATGAGCAAGATGGGCAGCTCCGAGCTCTTGCGAAGTTCGCGCACGATCTGAAATACCGTATGCACACTCACGCCCTGGCGCAGCGCGCGCGCATGAGCTCCCTGCAAGATTGGGCCATCGGCGATGGGATCTGTGAAGGGCACGCCCAGCTCGACTATATCGACTCCTCCAGACTCCAAGGCCCGCACGTACTCTATAGTGCGAGAGAGCTCTGGCTCTCCAACCATGATGTAGCCGATGAGCGCGGCCTCGCGCCGGCTCCGCACCTCTTCAAAGCGCTTGCTCAGCCGCTGCGTGAGTATCATAGCGCATCACGGTTTCTAGATCTTTGTCCCCTCGTCCTGAGAGCGTAATCACCACGATCTGATCGCGCTTCATACGTTGAGCGCGCTGCACCCCAGCGTAGATAGCATGAGCAGCTTCCAGAGCAGGCAAGATCCCCTCAAAGCGCGCAAGCAGCCGAAAACCCTCTAGAGCTTCTTGATCGCTCACCGCGATATACTCTGCCCGACCGAGCTTCTTATAGAGTGCGTGCTCCGGGCCTACCGCCGGGTAGTCAAGCCCCGATGCGATGCTGCGAGTCTCGTGAATCGAGCCGTGCTCATCTTGCATAACGAACGTCTTAGCCCCGTGCAGCACCCCCACAGAGCCATGACAGAGCGCTGCTGCCCCGCTCGACTCTACCCCAAGAAACTGGACTTTTTCATCGTTGACAAACGGATAGAACGTCCCGATGGCATTGCTGCCCCCACCCACACACGCGACTAACAGATCGGGCAAACGCTGCTCCCGCCGCAGGAGCTGCCCCTTGATCTCGTCCCCAATGACGCGCTGAAAGTCTCGCACGATCATGGGATAGGGGTGCGGGCCGACGGCTGACCCGATGAGATAATATGTCGTGGGCACGTTGGTCACCCAGTCACGAAGGGCTTCGTTCATTGCGTCTTTGAGCGTTTGGGAGCCGCTGGTGACAGAATGGATCGTCGCTCCCAACAGCTCAATGCGCTGCACGTTCAGCTTTTGGCGCTCGATGTCGCGCGCGCCCATATAGATCTCAGCGTGGAGCCCCAGTACCGCACAGGCCATAGCCACGGCGACCCCGTGCTGGCCCGAGCCCGTCTCCGCGATCACGCGCTTCTTGCCTATAGCGCGGGCGAGCAACGCCTGACCGAGAGCGTTGTTGAGCGTGTGGGCCCCCCCGTGCACAAGATCTTCCCGCTTGAGGAAGATGCGCGCACCGCCCGCGTACTCGGTGAGGCGCTTGGCAAAATAGAGCGGGGTGGGGCGCCCGCCGTAGTCGGCGCGCAGGGCTTTGAGCTCGCTCTGAAAGTCAAAGCGAGCACTGATCTCTTTATATAGGCGCTCCAGCTCTTTGAGAGCAGGGATTAAGATCTCTGGGACAAACTGCCCGCCGAACTCCCCAAAGTGCCCCTCCACAGGCAGCTCGCTCAGCTTGATCGCACTCGATTTCATGGGCGTTCTCACGGCCATCGTTTCACCCTCACTCTGCCATGTGACTGTCATTATACTCAATAGCTGTCGGCCTTGTCGGAGCACGCTTGGATATAGTAAAATCGGCGCATGAGCGAGCTGATTGAGCGCCTCGCCCAGATGCTCCGCCAAGCTCAATATGCCGTCGCCCTCACCGGCGCGGGGGTAAGCACCGATTCGGGTATCCCTGACTTTCGCAGCCCTAAAACGGGTCTCTGGGCGCAGTACAACCCCATGGAAGTCGCTTCTATTGAGGGCTTTCGTAGCAACCCCGTGCGCTTCTACAAGTTCTGGCGCCAGCGCTTCGCCCACTTAGCCGACGCGCAGCCTAATATCACCCACCGGGTACTCGCGGAGCTCGAAGCCCGCGGCTATGTGAAATGCATCATCACCCAAAATATCGATAATCTGCATAGAAAAGCCGGCTCCCAAAGAGTCTTGGAGGTCCACGGCAACTACACGCGCGGGCTGTGTATCGGCTGCAAGAAAACGTACACGATCCAAGAGATCTTTCAGAAAGTCGAGCGCCATGGCGTGCCCTTGTGCGACGAGTGTAATAGTTTGCTCAAGCCCGATGTGGTGCTCTTTGGGGAGCTGCTCACTCCTGATTTCGATCACGCCCTCGATGAGACCGAGCGCTGCGATTGCATGATAGTCCTCGGGACATCTCTGGAGGTCTATCCCATTGCAGGGCTGGTGCCTCAAGCGAAGCTCAAAGGGGCTCAGATCGCCATCATCAATCGCGACGAGACGCCCTTCGATCATATTGCTGATGTAGTGCTCCACAGTGAGCTCCAGCCCGTTATGACGGAATTACATCGCATATTGTGTTGCTAAACACTTGCACAGACGCGCCCTCCTCTGCTAAACTTGTCATGCGCTCTTTATGGACACTGTGCTCATTATCGATTTCGGCTCGCAATACACGAAGCTTATTGCCAAAGCCGTGCGCGAGCTGGGGGTCTACGCCGAGATCGTCCCCCCGGAGATCTCAGCTGAGGAGATCCAACGGCGCGCTCCAAAAGGGCTCATTCTCTCAGGTGGTCCAGCGAGCGTCTACGCCCCCGATGCCCCTCGCATAGATACGCGTATCTATACACTAAAGATCCCGATTCTGGGGATCTGTTATGGGATGCAGCTGATCGCTCACGATCTGGGGGGGCAGGTGCTGCGCGGCGAGCGCCGCGAGTACGGCCCCAGCACCCTCGAGATCGTTCAGAACAATACGCTCCTTGAGGGCTTGAACACGCACGAAGAGGTCTGGATGAGCCACGGTGACGAGATCAAGACCCTGCCCAAAGACTTTGTCTGCTTAGCAAAGACCGCCAATGTGGCCCACGCTGCGATGAAGAGCCGCGACGGTCTGCTCTACGGGATCCAGTTTCACCCCGAAGTCGCCCACACCCCCAAGGGCAAAGAGGTTCTGAAAAATTTTCTCTTCAAAGTCTGTCGGGTTCAAGAGCGCTGGCATCCCGAAGACCACGTCCAAGAGATCATCGCGCAGCTTAGAGAAGAGCTTTCGAGCGCACGGCATGTGCTCATTGGGGTCTCCGGAGGCGTCGACAGCAGCACCGCGGCGGTGCTCGTCCATCGCGCCGTTGGGGAGAGACTCATTCCCGTCTTTATCGACACGGGGCTGCTGCGCCTCGGCGAAGCAGAACGGACCAAAACTGTCTTTGAGAAGCTGGGCTTGCGCCTGCGCGTCGTAGACGCAAGCGCTCGGTTCTTCGAATCTCTCAAGGGGGTGACCGACCCTGAGGAGAAGCGCAAGCGCGTCGGCGCAGAGTTTATTAGAGTCTTCGAAGAAGAAGCGCAACGGCTCTCCCGCGAAGTTGGCGGCATCGATGTCTTAGTCCAAGGGACGATCTATTCGGATGTGATCGAGAGCGCCGGAGCGCGCGGTGCCGCGAAAATTAAGAGCCATCACAACGTGGGCGGGCTTCCTCAGCGCTTGCCATTCAAGATCATTGAGCCATTGAGAAATTTCTTCAAAGACGAGGTCCGTCAGATTGGGCTGCGCCTAGGAATCCCCGAAGAGATCATCTGGGAGCAGCCCTTCCCCGGGCCGGGCTTAGCTGTGAGAATCTTAGGGGAAGTGACTCCTGAGCGAGTCCGGCTCCTGCAGAGGGTCGACGCCATCGTGCGCGAAGAGCTCACAAGATCTGGACTTGCTCGCGCGGTCTGGCAGTATTTTGCTGTGCTGCTGCCCATCCGCAGCGTCGCAGTGTTGGGAGATGGGCGGGCTTACGGACAGGTCGTGGCGGTGCGCGC
>CAZODX010000051.1:6713-8412 GCA_964578715.1 uncultured Thermotogae bacterium
GTCGACAGCCGTGACGGCATGACCGCCGCTTGGTTCCATCTCCCTTACGACGTTCTAGAGAGCATTTCGAGTCGGATCACCAACGAGATCGAAGGGGTCACCCGGGTGGTCTACGATATCACGTCGAAGCCCCCGGCAACTATCGAATGGGAGTAGCGCTGTGAGAGTCTGTCTCTATCTGGAGGCAGAGAACGTTGTGGCGCGTTCAGGGTTCCGTACGGCGTTTGCGCGCCATGTCCAAGCCCTCCGCAAGATGGGCATCCCCGTGACGACCGATCCGTCGGATTCTTTCGATATCCTCCATCTGCATTGGTTTGGCCCGCGCTCCCTCTATTATCTCAAAAGAGCCAAACAGCACAAGAAGATCGTGATCGCCCATGCGCACAGCATCGGAGCGTACGACTTCAAAGATAGCTTCACGCTCTCGAACACATTCGCGCCGCTCTACGAGAAATATCTCAATTATTTCTACGAGATGAGCGATGCCATCTGTACCCCTTCTGAGCACGCCAAAAGACTCCTCCAAGCCCAAGGGATCACTAAGCCCATCCACGTCGTGAGCAACGGCGTCGACCTGGAGCGATTTCGCTTTGATGAACAAGCGCGCCACAAGTATCGCAAGAGACTTGGACTCAAGCGCTTCACGATCTTCTCCGCGGGCAACGTCATCCCCCGCAAGGGGATCTTAGATTTTCTCGAAGTCGCGCGACGGCTCCCGCAGTTTGATTTTGTCTGGTTTGGACACGTATGGAGTCGGCTCTTAGCATTCGATATCGAGATGCATCAGGCCCTCGATGAGCGCCCACCCAATGTGAAGCTCCCCGGGTTTATCGAAGACGCTCCAGGCGCGTTCTCCGCAGGAGATCTGCTCTTCTATCCATCCTACGGGGAGACCCATGGGCTCGTGCTCTTTGAGGCCGCGGCCTTATGTCGCCCCTTGGTGCTCCGCGATCTTCCCGAGTACGCGCTCGCAGGGTTCCGCGACGGCGAGAACTGTCTCATGGGCAAGGATTTGGACGATTTCTGTGAAAAGATCCTTCGGCTAGCCAATGACGAGCCGCTGCGCCGGCAGCTGGCGCAGCGAGCGTATCGTTTGGCAGAAGCCAACTCCCTTGAGCAAGTCGGGCAGCAGCTTCATAGACTCTATAGAGCGCTGCTTGAAGGAGGGACACCATGAAGGTCTGTCTCTATTTAGAAGCTGCAGATCTTGTGGCGAAATCCGGGTTCAGGACCGCTTATGAGCAGCAGCGCAAAGCCCTCCAGGTGGTCGGCGTATCGGTCACCGACGACCCCGACTCCGATTACGATCTGCTTCATCTGCACTTTTTTGGACCCAAGTCGCTCTTCTATCTCAAGCGCGCCAAGCGCCTCAAAATCCCCGTAGTCGTCCACGCCCACAGCATAGGGGCTCACGACTTTGAAGACAGTTTTACGCTCTTCAATTCCATCGCGCCCCTGTATGAAAAGTATCTCTATTATTTTTACGAGTCGAGCGACGCGATCTTCACGTGCTCGCGGTACGCCCGCGAGCAGTTGCGCGCGCAAGGGATCACTCGGCCTATCTACGTCGTGAGCAATACTGTAGATAGAGAGCGTTTTCGCTTCTCAGCAGAGGGGCGTCGTCTCTACCGAGCTCGGCTGGGGCTGAAAAATTTTACAGTCTTTGGCGCGGGCAATGTCATCCCGCGCCAGGGGATCT
>CAZODX010000052.1:0-1752 GCA_964578715.1 uncultured Thermotogae bacterium
CTTTTAGGGAAGGGGGCTAGGGGGTTAGGTCCAGATGATCTAGATCATTGACAGGGGGTATGAGGCCCGGTACAATTCGACCGACGAGTCGAAATTCGACTCGATGGTCGAAAATGACCCAAATCCCGGAGCGGCGGCTGAGAGAGAAGCAAAAAGAAGAGCGCTATGCGGCGATCCTGCAGGCGGCGCTGCGCATCTTTGCTGCCAAGGGGTTGCAAGAAGCAACGATGGACGAGATCGCCCAGGCCGCCGGGCTGGGCAAGGGCACGATCTATTACTATTTTGCCTCCAAAGACGCGCTCATCGAAGAGCTGCTCTGCTCCCTCGCTGAGCAGTATTTTCAGAGTCTGCTTGAGGGGACAGAGAACATGAAAGACCCGCTGGCCATAGCCGAGCGCATCGTCACGAACCTACTAGGGCACTATCAGCGGCAGCCGGAGCTCTTCCAGGTGATCCAGATGATCCTGGCTGCCCCTGGCGGGGGGCCGCCACGGGCACGCCAGGTCTTCGCGGAAAAACACAGAGAGTGGCTCGCCCGGCTTAAAGGCGAGACGGCAGAGCTGCTGGCGGCGCGGGGAATAAACGTCGAGGTGTACGTAGACTTTATCGGGACCTATGCGCACGGGCTGCTCTTTGCTGCCGTCGCCGGGCGCGATATCGAAAGACTGCGAGAGGAATCGGGGCGCGTGCTGCGCGCCTTCTTAAAGTAAAACAAGGAGGAGCGATATGCTCAAAAGAGTGCTGTTCGGGTTGGTGCTCACAAGCGCTGTGATCGTCGGTGTCGGTGGAGTCGGCTGGACGCAGTCGAGTGCTGTCAAATTGGACGAGATTGTCGTGCAGTACCCGGAGGGCTATACGCGCGTGTTAGCGGCAGATATCGCGCTCTTGATGGGCGATGCAACGCTGCGCGAGGGTGTGATGGGGCCGCTGGGAGCCGCGCGACACCCCCTCAACGGGATTCGCCAAGCCGTCGAGCTCTTTCGCTTAGAGTTCCACAAGCTCCCGTGGGTGGCGCACGGGGCCGGGCCGGATCTCTCGAGCTTCTCGGTCATTCACGGGGCGCCATTTCCCCAGACATTTGGGGCACTGCAGGGGCTCAAGGCCGCCGCAGGAGCACCGAACTCCCCGTATAAGCACTGGGAGTTGGTTGAGATGGACGGTATCCCCGTGATCTTCACGGGAGGGGTCTTTGGTCCGATCCCTATTGAATGGGCCTATATCCCGTTGGCGAATCAACTCTGGTTTGGCACGGAAGTCGGGCTGGGCGGGCCGGCCAACGTCGCCAGACTGAAGAGTTCTGCCGAGCGCGTCGTAGGGCGCTTGCTAGGGCGCGTCGGGGTTTTTGACGAATTTATTGCAGCCTATGCGACTCGCGGTGGCGCGATAGCCTTTGTGCGGCGCACCGACAGCGCCAAAGACAAGCCCGTCGAGCTCGGCGAAGAGACCATGAGCTATGCGGTCTTCTTCGAGGGTGCGACGGCGCGCGTGCGCTTTGAGATTCGCTTTGCTTCTGAGGGTGCCGCCCAAGCTGCCCTCAGCAATCTCCTTGCGGGCAAGAGCGGCTACTTAGCGCAAGACCTCTATCGCGCGGAGCTGGTTGATCGAAAGATCACGGGGCGCGTGCTCGACTTTGAGGTGCGTACAGACTTGCGTGGTGTCGTAGGGCTGCTCATTTTGACGATGCCGTCTTGAGGACCTCTCCCCTGCCCCTCCCCTAAAGAGGGAGGGGAACAAGGGGGTTAGATCATGAAT
>CAZODX010000052.1:1762-8354 GCA_964578715.1 uncultured Thermotogae bacterium
TTCGCCTGCACCAGTCGCCTTCGCCAACCAGTGGTTGGCGAAGATGAACGGCAAGCGAAGCTTGTCCAGATGAAGTTTGGGGTTAGATCATGAATATCATGCACCGGGCACGAGGGCCGTGGGTCACGCTGATCGTGATCGGATTGATCACGGCCCTCTGCGCCGTGGGCTTAACGAAATTAAGAGTCGCCAACGACCCGCAGGAGTTCCTGCCCGATCACCCCACGGTGCAGCTCTTTGGGGAGATCGAGCGCGATTTTGGCGTGGCGAGCTTTGCGCACGTGATAGCCGTGCGCTTTGCGCCGCGCGAGAACTTTACTATTGAGTCGCCCCAAGCGATCCTTGAGATGGAGGCCGTGCTCCAAGCATTGCGCGCCGTGCCGGGGATTATCTCCGTCCAGGGGATTCCCGATTTTGTCAAATTTGTTCGCTCTGAGTTGCACGGCGGCGACCGGCGCTTTTATAGTCTTCCCACCGATGGCGACGAGCTGGGCTACTCCTTCCCCGAGATTATTCGCATGACATTTCAGCGCATGGCCCTGCTCAAGAAATTTACATCGCTGGCGGGCACGGCGCTCGCCACGGCAACTATTGCTAAGGACGCCGATATTATCGAAGTCTCGCGTAAAGCACTCGCCGCAATCAAGCCCGTCCAAGAGCGCGCCGTCGCGCTGGAGATCGGTCTGGTCAGCTACGGCGAGACGTTAGATGTTTTTAATCAGACGACTCAGCGCGATATTCGCTATCTCACCCCGTTGGTCTTCGCGCTGATCGCGCTGACGCTGCTCTGGGTCTTTCGCCTGACGCGCCCTTGGGAGTTGGTCTTAGTCTTTGTGCTCATTGCAAGTGTAGCGCTGGGGGCCTTCAGCCCGGAGCTCTTCTCCGGCGCGGCTTTGCCCGTCGATCTGGTGCTCACCGGGGCGGTGGCGCTCTTGGTGCTGATCACGTACAAGCCCTTGGCAAGTCTCTATCTGACGCTTGGGGTCGTAGGATTATCGGGGATATGGGCGTTTGGGCTGCTGGGATGGCTGGGTGTGCCCGTCAATTTCTTGATGGCCGCGGTCTTCCCATTATTAATGGGTATCGGCGACGATTATGCGATTCACTTGTTGCACCGCTACGAAGAAGAACGCTGCAAGAAGCAAAGCGGGCCGCAGGCGATTGGGATCGCTCTCACGCGCACGGGGCGTGCCATCACGCTCACGACGCTCACGACGGTCGTCGGGTTCACGGCGCTCTTCTTCGCCCCCAGCCCGCCCATTCGCTGGTTTGGGTTGCTCTCGGCCGTCTCGGTGATCAGCGCGTTCGTCATTACTGTGACGCTCATCCCTGCGCTGAAACAGATCTTCCCCGAGGGGCCGCGCACTGAGCCCTGGCCGAGCGCACGACGGATCTTTGCGCACCCCCAAGCCAGCCTTGTCAGTCTCTGGCTCGGCCGGTATGCCGAGCTATTGCGCAGTCGCGCCGTGATGACCGCCGTGCTCTTGGTAGGATTAGTGCTTGGGGCAGTAGGCTACTGGGAGGGCCGGGCATTTCAGACCTATACGGTCGACTATCGGCGACTGCTGCCCGCAGACTACCCCACGGTCGTTCTCTATACGCAGATCAACCAAGAGTTCCGCACCTACGACGAAGTGCAGCTTGTGCTGCGTGGGGAGATCGCACGTTTGGACGTAATGCGCGTGTTGCTCAAAGACATCCCGGAAGCGCTCGCTGCGTCACCCTACGCACACACCGTGACGAGCATCGCCCATTATTTAGAGGACGTGCGCGCAGCGAACCCACAACTTGCCCAGGGCTTCCTCGAACGCTTTGTCGACGACCCCGACGGAGCGTACCGATGGCTGTTGGGCGAAGTCTTCGCCAAAGACTCGCTGCGCCAGCGCGCCGAAGCGTATGTGCTTCCTATCCATGCTTCGGAGAAGGCCGTGGTGCGCGTGGGCACGATGCGCTTCTCCGATCAAGAGGGTGTGCGCCGCGTCGTCCGCGACATCTCCGATAGACTCGCCCCGGTGATCGCCAAGCTCAAAGAGCTCGGAATCGAAGCACAGCTGACCGGCGTCCCCTTTGTTGAGGAGCTGGGCTTGAACGCTCTGCATCAATCGCTGACGCAGTCGCTGGCGATCTCGTTTGCGCTCTGCTTTCTCGTGATGACGCTCGCCTTGCGCTCGGTGCGCTGGGGCTTGATCGGGCTCTTCCCGATGGTCTTAGTGACCGGGCTGCTTCTTGGCACGGTCAGCTTCTTGAAGTTAGAGCTGAATGCCGCGACGGCCATCGTCGCCGCGATCAGCATCGGTCTGGGTGTAGATTATGCGATCCACTTGATCCAAAGATTCTGCGAGGAGCGCGACTTAGCCCGCGCGACTGCCCGCACCGGGGAAGCGCTCTTTGCGGCGTTCTTCACGACGGCATCGGCGTTCTTCGTGCTGATGCTCAGCACGATCACGTGGAATCGCGACTTTGGGCTGTTAGTAGGGCTGGCAGTCTTCTACGCGTTCGTCGTCACGATCTTTGTCTTCCCGGCGCTCTTGGCGATGACGACACACCCTCAAAGAGAACCATGAAGGAGGAGATCTCTATGCGCTTTCTCGTCGTAACAGTAATGCTCGCTCTGCTTCTTGTCAGTTCAGCGCCCCAGACGTCGTTGGCACAAGACTCGGACAACGACGGCCTCACCGATGCCCAAGAGAAGATCTTAGGAACAGACCCCAATAAACCCGACACCGACGGCGACGGACTCTCAGACGGCGACGAGTACTTCGTCTACTTCACCGACCCAACCAAAGCCGACACCGATGAAGATGGCATCCCCGACAAACAAGACCCCTACCCCCGCTGGGTGCGCTACGAAGACCTCAACGGCGTGACAACTACCGTAGACCGCATTACTCAGGGCAGTGAGGGCCTAAGACTTCATCAGTTTGTTGAAGTGAAAGCGGGCAACGTCATCACTATAGATTGGAACAATTTCCTCAACCCGAACTTCACCCTGCGAGAGACGCGCTTCACGATCAAGTTCGACTTCCTCGATCCCAACCGCCCAGACTACACCGGCGAGGGCTACTACAAGCCCGTGGACACCAATCAGATGGAGATCGTGCTCCCTAGCTACGAAGGGATCTTCAAAGCGACGATCCCCTGGCCAGGCCAAGCGATGACCATCTCAGACTGGGTCTATCATCTCTACAGCAAGCCCTTGAAAGTCGGCCAAGTCTATGAGTTCAACGTGTTCTATCACGAGCTGCTCCGCTGGGGTGAAGAGCCGTTTGCACGGGCACGCGCGGAAGTCATCGGCACAGAAAAGTTCGTCTTGGAGACGAAGCTAGGCCGTCGTGAGTACACTGTCTATGTCGTGAAAGCCACGCTGAAGTTCGCGACGTTCAAGGACCCGTTCTTCAAAGCGTTCCTTGGGCCAGACCCGGAATTAGTCCTGCGCGCGGTCTTCACCGCTGGGGAGAATTCCCAAACTCAAGTCCTGCTGCGGTACACCACGCCGTTCTTCCGCATTACACCGACGAAGTCCGTGGGTTTTTCGGATTTTATTATCGCGCACTGACTCCACCTTCACCCATCACTCCTCGTGAGAGGGGCGTACTGTGCTGTACGCCCCTCCACGTTTTAAGTCAGCTTGATATAGGAGAACCGCTTGCCGCGACGCACTAGCCAGCTGCGGCGAGCCATCTGGTAGAGCGCACAGAGCACCACGATAACTGAGATCACAAAGCGCTTCATAGATGGTCACCGTCCGTATCATAGTCACGGATCGCGCCGAGCGGGAGTACCGGTGAGATACCAAAGCAAGGCCTTGGATACGAAGATCATTGACATTTGTCTGTTTTGCGCTCTGAGCGTCTCGTGCGTTACAATACTGCTATGATGCGAGCTACGCTTCTGAAGTTATCGCGGAACCACACGGTGCAGTCGGTCTTCTCGAAGTATCGTTTTGCGCAGCGTGCAGCACGGCGCTTCATCGCGGGAGAGCGTCTTGAAGAAGCGATCGCGGTCGTGCGCGACCTCAACGCAAAAAATATTCTAGCTACGCTCGATCACCTGGGAGAGAACACGACCAACGAACGGGAAGCAATTGCGGCCGCAGACGAATACGTAAGAATTCTCGACACGATTGCCCAGACGAAAGTACAGTCTGAAGTCTCGCTCAAGCTCACCCAGATGGGGCTGGACATCAGCCAAGAGCTCTGTCTGCAGAACATGCGGCGGATTTTAGAGCGGGCGCGCGAGTACAACAATTTCGTCTGTATAGACATGGAAAGCTCGGCCTATACAGATCGGACCCTCGATCTCTATGAGCGATTGCGCCGTGAGGGGTTCGACAACGTTGGGCCGGTGATTCAAGCATATCTGCGCCGCAGCGAGCGCGATATCGAGAGACTCATCGAGTGGGGCGTCAGGGTACGACTCTGTAAAGGGGCCTATCAGGAGCCGCCGACTCTCGCTTTCCCCAACAAGCGCGACGTGGACGCAAATTATATAAAGCTTTTACAGATGCTCTTCCAAGCGCAAGAGAAGGGCGTCTATCCCGCCATCGCGACGCACGACGAGAAGATCATTCGCTGGGCTCTTCAGTACGTGCGCGAGCATAATATTCCCAGAGATCGCTTCGAATTTCAGATGCTCTATGGTATTCGTAGAGACCTACAGCTCAAGCTTGCTCAGGAGGGGTATCGCGTGCGGGTCTACGTCTCGTATGGGACGCACTGGTATCCGTATTTTATGAGACGGCTTGCGGAAAGACCAGCGAACGTCTTTTTTGTGCTAAAGAACCTTATCAGAGGGTGAGAGGGCGTCTACACTATACCAAGCGAGAACGCTAAGAATTCTCGGATCGCTTCGAAGTCCTTGGCGTTGTGCGTGAGCACCATCGCCCCAATTCTTCTGGCTGAAAGGGCGATCAGCACATCGTGGGTGAGAGAGTAAGCCTTGCGCAGGTCGTATCCCTTCTCTTTCTGGAGCCTCCGCAGCAGCTTTCCGCCTTCTTGATAGTCTGTAACCGTGGGCACGATGATCCGACCAGCTGACTCGAAGGCCCGCACCAGCTGCTCTATGAGTCGCTGATCGCGCCGACTGAAAGCCCCGCTCTCCAGCTCTAGAAGCACTACCGCGCTTAGGTATTTGAGCACTCCCCGCGCAAGCAAGATCTCCCCATAGCGGCCTTCATTGAGCCAAGCGATGAGCACGTTCGTATCCGGTAAGACTTTCAGCACGATGCCTCAACGGAAGATCTTTTTGATTGTGCCTTTGCCCTTCAGCTCCTGGAGAAGCCGATTGAGCTCTTCTTCAAAGAGGACGAGCTCGAGGGCCTGTTCGATAGCTGCGCGCTCCGTCTGAGCTCCTAGCAGACGTCGCACTCGATCCAGCTTCTCTTGATCAAGCTTGAGATGCTTATCTCGAATCTTTTGCTCAATAGCCATGTTTATCCTCCTTAAGTTATGTACATAAGATCATAAAGTATGTTCATGAACAAGTCAAATCAAAGACCGGGGGCGAAGCGTGCGCTCCACCCCCGGGTCGCTCTGTCTGTATATGAATTACGCTCGCAACTTCACCCACGCGATAATCACGTTGCCGTCGGGCATCTCTTCGACGAGTCTGAGGGCAATATTGTAGAACGCTGAAGCTGCTACCCCGCTCACCAGCACCGAATAGACCTGATAGCTCCCCAACGTAACTGTCAGCGTCCCGACTTTCGTCCAGCCCTCCAGCCCACGAATGTCGCCGTCGGATGCCGGAAGCTTCGTGGGATCGGTCGGCTCAGTCTGGACGAAGACCTCGACTTGAGAGGGTCTATCGCCCGTCGCTTTCAAGCAGAACTGAAGCTCGGCTAAGGGCTGATTGCGAACGGCAACGCGATAGACTACCCAGTCGCCGTCGTCGTTCATTCCCGTCTCAAAGGGCTTTTCGCTCTTGCCCCATGCTTGCCATTTCGCTAAGAACGATGCGTCTATCACAGTGAGATCGGCCCAATGATCGGCGCCGCGCTTGTCGGCGCTCGCACTGATGCCCCCCGTGGCGAGATAGCGTGCACCGTCGCGCAAGAAGAGCCCTTCAGCGGGCATCCCCGGATCGCAGATGATCGCTGTGGGAGTCGGCGTGGGTGGCGGAGGCGGCTGCACCGCCACGACGACAAAGGTGCGCGTGCCCAGAAGCTCCGGCGGGGCACTTGCGGGATGGTGTACTACCCGCACCAGGTATGTCCCAGGCGGCAGAATTCCTGCCCCAATCGTATACGGCCCCCACGGGGTCAGGGCCATCGTGCACATCGTGCCGGGGTTGGACGTGTTAATCGTGATCGTATTGGCAAAAAGACTTGCAACAGGGCTCTGCGGAACACAGCCGTTCTTGTAGACCCCGGAGATCTGAATGAAGACCGGCGTCCCATACGGGACGATGGGACCGGGAATGATATTGATCGTCGTGCTGACTTGCGCGACGCCCGACACGGCCAACAACAGAACGCCGATCCCGACCAGCACCACGCGCTTCCACGCGCTCCAGAACCGATACATAGCCGTTGATCACCCCTTGAGTTTTAAAAGAGTACCCCCACAGTGAGGGCTGCTTTATATACCCGCAC
>CAZODX010000053.1:0-8172 GCA_964578715.1 uncultured Thermotogae bacterium
GTCCCAGTTCGTGAGCGTCTCAAGAGCTTGGATGAAGCGTTCGCGGGTGAGATTGGGCCCGGCGCGGAAGAGCCCCTCGACGACCTGCATCGCGCCGACATAGGCGATCTCGCTGAACCCACTGGGGAGTTCTCCGGGGAAGTACTTCTGCAGGAGCGCGCGGAATTTTGCTGCCCCAGAGTGATTGGGCAGCGTGGGATCAGCAGCAAAGCCGGTGACGATCAAGCCCTCCACTGCCGAGACCCCGGCTAATGAGACCATACGGATATCAGCTTGAACGTTGGTCGCCAGCCACTTGGGCTTGAACCCCACGGCCTCGGCTTCTTTGAGAATAGACGCCGACGGAACAAGATACGTCAGCAAGATGACGGCATCGGGATTGGCCCCTTGAAGTCTCACGACATAGGGCCGGAACGCCGTCTCCGTCCCCGGATGAGGCACCGTCAGCACGGGCTCTAATTTATTGCGCTTCAGCTCCGCGACGACAGCCCCCAGCAGCTCCTGCCCGAAGGCGTCATCGACATAGAGCACCGCGATCTTCTTTGCTTTCAATCGCTGGACGGCGTAGCGCGCCAGCGCCGTGCCGAAGATCTCATTATTGGGCTGGATCGCAAAGTAATTGAACTTAACAGGCTTGGAGAAGGGCGTGTAGTTCGCGTGGGGCGAGACGACCGGCACGTTATTTTTCACCAAATACTCCATGACGGCCGCGTGCGGCACCGTCCCCAGCGAGTTGACGATCGCAAAAACTTTGTCTTCTTCAACGAGTTTTTTGACGCACGCAACGGTCTTGGTCGGATCGAACGCGTCATCGCACGCGATGAATCTGATCTTTCTTCCGTTGACGCCGCCTAAGACGTCATTGACGTAGTTATAATAGGCGCTCGCGCCTTTGAAGACCGGCGTCCCCACACCCGCGAGCGCTCCCGATTGGGCGATGAACGCTCCTAAGACGATCTCGTTGGCGGTCACGCCCTGTTGGGCTCCGCCACCCATCCCGATCAACGCCACCCCGATCAGGGCCACCAATACGAGCTTCTTCATCTCTATCAACCTCCTTTGCTGATATTATGGGCAACTGCCGCCGACACGCCCGGTGTGACATAAGTCGTGCCGAAACAAGGGCCAAGGAGAGTCTGCTGGCCCCTGGCTGGTGCTGCTGAGAGCGTAGAGAAAACCGTCATTGGAGCCGACATAGATCGTCCCGTTCTTCGCGATCATCGGCGAAGTGAAGACGGCTCCGCCAGTGGGGCGCTGCCAGAGCTCGGAGCCATCGGGCTTCAAGGCGTAAATCTCTCCCTTGTCCGAGCCGATATAGATCACGCCATCAGCGCCTACGGCTGGAGACGAGAAGAAATAGATGCTGCCGATGCCCTTCTGCCACAGCGCCGTGCCGTCGGGCTTGATCGCGTGGAGATTGCCGTCGTAGCCGGCGACGTAGATCGTGCCGTCGGGGCCAAGAGCCGGGGATGAGCGCACCGTGTCTATGACTTCATATTTCCATTTGAGCGTGCCATCGGGCTTGAGCGCGTAGAGATAGCCGTCATCAGAGCCGACGTAGACTGTCCCATCGGCACCGATAGCGGGCGACGAGACGACCTTGTTCTGAGCAGTATATTTCCATTTGAGGGTGCCGTCGGGATTAAGCGCGTAGAGATTGCCGTCCCACGAGCCGACATAGATGGTGCCGTCGCCCGCAATTGCCGGTGACGATTCGATCTCCGCGCCGGCCGTGAACTGCCACGCGAGCGTGCCGTCGGGGTTGAGCGCGTAGAGATTCTTATCCCGCGAGCCGATGTAGATCTTTCCGTCCGTGCTCAGCGCCGGAGAAGAATAGACTCCGTCTTGGGTAGCGAAGCTCCACTGAAGAGTTCCATCGGGTTTGATCGCGTAGACTTTTCGGTCGAGCGAGCCCACGTAGATCGTGCCGTCGGGACCAAGTGTTGGGGAAGAGAAGATCGGGCCATCGGTCTTGAAGGCCCACTTTCGTGAGCCATCAGCAGGGTTAAGGGCCAAGAGCTGCCCGTTCCATGAACCAACGTAGATCGTGTCGCTCCCCACAGCGGCCGAAGAGAAGAAGAACTGTCCCCCGCTATGGATCTTCCACAAGACCGTGCCGGGGGGCACCTGAGCCGGACCAGAGACTGCCAGACCGCCGATGATAGCAAGCACCAGCAGCCACCAACCGCGAGAGGATTTCATGGCGCACCTCCTCCACCCTTTTCTGATGGGTGATCCAAGTCTCATAGTGATTGTAGCACTCTCTTCTCTCTTTTGTCAAAGATAGACAATTAGCCTGCGCTCACCTCAGCCCCCAGATAGAGCCGCTGGACCTTGGGGTCGCGCCGGAGCTCTTCCGCTGGCCCTGCAAGCGCGATCTTGCCCGTCTCTAGCACATACGCTCTATGGGCAATAGCAAGACTAAGATGAGCGTTCTGCTCGGCTAATAAGAGAGTCATCCCGTCGTGACTATTGAGATCTTTGAGAAAGCGAAAGAGGGCTTGAACAGTCATGGGCGCCAACCCTAGCGACGGCTCATCCAAGAGTAATAATTTCGGGCGAGCCATCAGTGCCCGCCCAATGGCAAGCATCTGTTGCTCGCCGCCGGAGAGCGTCCCCGCCGGCTGAGAGAGCCGCTCCCGCAACACAGGAAAGTACTCAAGCACCCGCTCCCAGTCTTCCTTGACAAATCTGTCGCGGCGGGTGTAGCTGCCCATCCATAAGTTCTCTCTCACAGTCAAATCTGGGAAGAGCTGACGCCCCTCGGGTACGTGCACGATCCCCAAGCGCACAATGCGCTCCGGAGAGAGCTTTTTCAGATCGTGCCCAAGAAACTCAAGCCTCCCGTAAGCGGGGCGCAGCAGCCCGGAGATCGTCCTCAGTAACGTGGTCTTGCCCGCGCCGTTGGCCCCAAGCACTGCTACGATCTCGCCCTCAGAGACCGTCAGCGAGACGCCACGTAACGCGACGATCGGGCCATATCGCACTTCGAGATCTTCAAGGGCGAGCAACGCCGATCCCCTCCCCAAGATACGCTTCAATGACTTGTGGGTTCTGCTGGATCTCGTCGGCACGCCCTTCAGCGATGATCTTCCCGTAACTGAGCACAATAATCCGATCACAGAGCCCCATGACGAAGTTCATGTCGTGCTCGACCAACAGAACTGTGATCCCCCAGTCGCGATTGATTCTTTCAATAAATTCTCTCATTGCGGCTTTCTCGGCGGCGTTCATCCCGGCGACGGGTTCGTCTAAGAGGAGCAGGCGGGGGCGCGCAAGCAGCGCCCGCATCAGCTCGATGAGCTTTTGCGTCCCGTAGGGCAAAGCAAAGACAAACGCGTCAGCCAGGGGCTCCATCTTCAAGAAGCGCAGGAGCCAGAGGGCTTGGGCTCGTCGGTCGCGCTCCTGCCGTGCCGCGCCGGGCAGCCCGAAAGCCACAGCCAAGGGGTTCGCCCAAAAGTCCCGGTGCTCCCCAACCAAGAGATTCTCCAGCACTGTCATATAGGGAAAGAGCCCCAAGAGCTGAAACGTCCGGACGATGCCGCGCTCAACAACTTGATAGGGCCGCAATCGCAACAGATTCTCCCCGCGAAAGAAGATCTGCCCGCCCGTGGGCTCGTAGAGCCGACTGATGAGATTGAAGACTGTCGTCTTGCCTGCGCCGTTGGGGCCGATCAGCCCGACGATCTCGCCCTCGTTCACCGTGAACGAGACCTTGTCTAGAGCCTGTAGCCCGCCAAAACGCATCGAAAGCTCTCTTACAGTCAGCATCTTAGGCTCCTTTGGGGAAGAGCTTCTGCATCGCGGGGAAGCGATAATAGAAGCGCAGGAAAAATCCCCACACCCCGTAGGGCATAAAGATAATCACAAGCACAAGCGCCGCACCGTAGAAGAACGTGTAGAGCAACTTCGCTTGCGAAAGCCACTGGGGCAAGAACGTCAGAAAGACTGCACCTAAGATAGACCCCGGCAGCGACCCGATCCCGCCCAAGATCACCATCGCGAAGATCTCTATAGATCTCCCAAGCCCAAACTCCCCCGGACTGATGTGCCCGACAAGATGAGCCTGCAACGCCCCGGCGATCCCCGTCAAGAACGCGCTTAGCACAAACGCATAGGCTTTATAGCGCGTCGGGTTGATCCCCAACGCTTCAGCAGCAATGGGCTTGTCGCGCAGCGCGATGAACGCTCGTCCAATGTACGAGCGCGCGACGTTCCACGAAAGAGCTACCAGCGCCAAGACGATCACCAGCGTGAGATAGTAAAGCTCTAAATCTGTGTCGAAGACGAAGCCCCCGATCTGCGGTCGAGGGACTTTGATCCCTTGGTGTCCTCCCAAGATCGCCGACCAATAGGGCAAGGGAATGAGCTGCTGGACCGCTGCCCCAAAGCCCAGCGTCGCTATCGCGAGATAGATAGCACTCAAGCGCAACGCCGGGATGAAGAGAATCAAGCCGGTCAGACCCGTCACAATCCCCGCCAGGGGGAACGCCAGCCAGAACCCAAGCCCTAGCTGCGTCATCAAGAGCACTGACGTGTAGCCGCCGATGGCTAAGAACGCCGCTTGCCCTATAGAGACTTGCCCGGCGTAGCCCATCAAGAGATTCAGCCCCACAGCGGCCAGCACATTGGCCCCGGCAATGCTCAGAATATAGATCGTATAGCCCTTCAGCCCAAAGGGCAATACGATGAGCACAAGCACAATGAGCGCAAGCCAAAGACTGCGGGGCATCTCATACCCTCCGATGGATCGGCTCCCCCAACAGCCCCTGGGGCCGCACCGCCAACAGCACAATAATTAAAACAAAGACCAGCGTCTCTTTGAGCTGATTGACCAGCTCAAACGGGACAGCGATCAACAAACTCTCAAAGAGCCCAACGAAAAGCCCCCCGACAATTGCCCCCGGCAAGCTCGTAAACCCCCCAAGCACCGCAGCGGCAAAGCCCTTGAGCATCACGAAGATCATCACAGTCAGATCGAGAAAAACTAACGGCGCGATGAGCACCCCGGCCACAGCCCCCAAGGCTACGCCAAGCCCCCAGCTCAGCATCTGAATTCTATAGACGGGGATGCCCAAAAGCTGTGCCCCTAATTTGTTCTGAGCGGCCGCGCGCATCGCCGTCCCGATCTTGGTGAACTTCAGGAGCGCAAAGAACCCCAAACTCAACAGAATCGTCGTGCCGAAGATCACTAAATCGTGCCGAGTTATAATAACATTGCCCAGCACCAACGGCGGCCCGCTGATCGCATAGGGCAGCGACTTGGGATCGAACCCCCAGATCCAGCTTGCGATAGCGTTGAGCATCAACGCAACCCCCAACGTCACGATCAAGAGACTGACAACGGGTGCTTCTTTAGCTGGGCGCAGCGCCAGACGCTCGACAGCGACTCCCAACAAAAACCCAAACGCGATCACCACGGGCAACGCGGCCCAGAAGGGCCATCCCAGCCCCACTAACAGCGTGAACCCCACATAGGCGCTGAACATGGTCATATCAGACTGCCCGAAATTCACAATATCGGTCGTCTTGAAGATCAAGACCATCCCCAGCGCCATGAGGGCGTAGAGACTCCCCTGAGCGAGTCCCAAGACTATATACTGTTCTAGCATAGATCACCAGAGGAACGCTGCCGCGGCCATCGCTGCCCCGCCCCCAGAAGTACAAAAGACCACTAAATCTCCGGGCTTGGGGCCGCGGCATTGCTCAATCTGATCGTCAAGGGCCATGAGCACACACCCTGACCCCGTATACCCCCACTTGTCCATAACCCAGTGGGTCTTCTCTAACGGCAGCCCCAGCGTCTGCATCACGGTCTTGATCGTGCTGAGATTGACTTGAGTGAAGTAGATTCGATCTATGTCGGATACTCTGTACCCGGCGTCCTCGACGACCTTGGTGACGAGCTTGGGCCAGTGGGTCGCGTTAAATTCCGGGGGGAAGCGCTTGGCGAAGACGAGATAGTGTTCCCCCCGTTGGAGGCGTTCGACGGTGGGCGGCTTATACGAGCCCCCAACGTAGATCCCCATGTAGTCGTGATACTGCCCCTCGCCCTTGATTTGAGAACTCAAGAAGCCCGGCTCGTCTGCGACGCGCAGGACTGCTGCGCCGGCCCCGTCGGCGAAGACCGTCGCGGTCTTGTAGTCGGCCCAATTGAGAAACTTGCTCATCGCATAGGTGCCGACCACCAAGACTGTATTGTAGTGCGGCTCGGTCATGATGAACTTGCTGCCGATGATCAACGCTGTGACCGAAGCGGCACAAGCGTTATTGACGTCGAAGACCCCGGCATTGACGGCCCCAATCTTATGCTGCACGACGCTCGCGGTCGCCGGGGAGAGATAATCAGGGGTATCGGTCGCGACGATCACCAGATCGAGCTCTTCGGGCTTGACGCGCGCTTTGGCTAAAGCCGCGCGTGCGGCTTCCGCAGCTAAATCTGAAGCTGCTTGGTCAGGGGCAGCAAAACGTCGCTCCTTAATTCCAACGTTGGCTTCGAGCCACTGACTGAGTGGGTATCCCTTCTGCGCTTGATACTCTGGGTACCGAGCGTCCATCTCGGCGTTGGTGACGACCCTCTCCGGCACGTAGTGCCCCGTTCCGATGATCTTGGCGTATCGGCCCTTCATAGCTAGACAGTAATCCCCCCGTCGATGCTGATCACAGCCCCGTTAATATAGTTCGCTTCGTCTGAAGCTAAGAAGAGAAAGAGCTGCGCGACTTCTTTAGGTTCGCCGAGCCGCCCCAACGGGATCTTCTCTTTCATTGCTTGTAAGATCTTCTCCGGGACGCTCTTGACCATCTCAGTCGAGATGAACCCCGGACAGACCGCATTCACGCAGATCCCCTTGCGCCCAAGCTCCCGCGCCCAGACTTTGGTCATGCCGATCACCCCAGCTTTTGCTGCTACGTAATTGGTCTGCCCAAAGTTCCCATAGAGCGCCACGACCGAGCTGACGTTGATAATCTTGCCCTTGCCCTGCTGGATCATAATGGGCGCGACGGCTTGCGTACAGTTGAAGACCCCCTTGAGATTGACGGCGATCACCTGGTCGAACTGCTCCTCGGTCATCTTGAGCAATGTCGCGTCTCTGAGGATACCCGCGTTATTGACTAAGATATCTATGCGTCCGAATTCTTTCGCAGCAGTGTCGGCTAAAAGCTGTGCATCAGCTCTTTGGGAGACGTCGGCGCGCACGAAGATCGCCGTGCCGCCGGCGCGTCTGATCTCTGTAGCCGTCTGCTCGCCCAACGCCGAGTCGATATCGCTGACGACGATCTGTGCGCCCTCCTGCGCGAAGAGCAGGGCGGTCTCGCGCCCGATCCCGCGCCCCGATCCGGTGATGATCGCGACTTTCTCGTGCAGTCTGCTCATAGCTCCCCCTTTGCAAATCTCTCTCTGAGAATCTTGCGATTGACCTTCCCCGGCCCACTTAACGGAAGCTCGGAGACGAACTTAAAGTACTTTGGGACTCTGAACCCCCCAAGGTGCTCGCGACAGAACTGTTTCAGCTCGTCTTCACTGACGGTAACTCCCGGCTTGAGCACGATCGCCGCAAGACCAACCTGGCCCCATTGCGCATCGGGCACGCCGACGACCGCGACTTGCGCAATCGCCGGATGCTGAATCAAGACGCGTTCGACCTCTTCGGGACAGATATTCTCGCCCCCGGAGATGTACATATCGTCCACGCGCCCGACGATATAGACAAAACCGTCCTCGTCTTGACGGGCAAGATCGCCGGAATGCACCCAGCCCTCGCTGTCTAAGACTCTTTGGGTCTTCTCCGGGTCGTTGAGGTAGCCCTCGAACGTGTGCGGCCCGCGGAACCACAGTTCGCCGATCTCGCCTACGGCGACGGGCTGGCCCGTCTGGGGGTCCACGATCTTGTAGTCACAATGAAACATGGGAAAGCCGATGCTCTGAGATTTCTGCTTAATAATATCCCAGTCGCGCCCCACGGGGACGAAGAAGAAGTTCGAGGGCCCGCCCTCGGTCAGCCCGTAGGACTGAGTGAGCTTGATCCCGCGCTCCCAGAAGGGGCGCATCACTTCGGCAGAGCAGGGCGCTCCCGCCGATGAGATGTACTCTAAAGACGATAGATCTGTCTGGGCGAAGCGCGGGCTGCTCGCGATCATGCGCAGCATCGCTTCCACGCCGCCAAAGTGCGT
>CAZODX010000054.1:0-3579 GCA_964578715.1 uncultured Thermotogae bacterium
TCAGAGCCAGTCACAACATAGGGCGCTGCAGCAACTCCTGAAGGTGTTGCCTGACGGTGGGGGCGAGAGGGAGTCTGTGTGATATAGTAGCGGCGCACTCCGGCCCGCAGACTGGGCGCGTGCGGCGCGTCAGCCGCGAGACGACTGAAACAATAATGGGATAGAGCCAGAACGCCACACGTGCCCCCGGCACTTTCAATCCCTGTACGATGCGCCGTGCCGCCTCGCGCCCCCAGCTCACAGAATCTTCTTCGAAGAGAAACATCGAGAACCCAAAGTTTTCCCCGAACTGGGCGCGCAAGAGATGCTGCGCCTCGGCGCTTGCGTAAGGGAGTATGAAGAACCTGCGACGAACGTCCAGCGCGCGCACCAGGCGCGCCAGCCCCCGGCAGTACGTGCATTCACCGTCGTAGATGAGCAAGAGCTTCGTTGCCACATCCCTATTGTAGCAGCAACCTTAATAGTCTTCTAAATACTTCTCGATCTCCCAGGGCGTCACCGCAAGACGATACTCTCGGAGCTCTCTCTCTTTGGCTTCGAGATACTTCTCTAAAATGTGCTCGCCGAGCACAGCGGTGACGACTTTGTCTTGCTTGAGAGCTGCAAGCGCTGCATCGAGACTGCCCGGCAGCGACTCGATGCCCCGCTCCTCGCGCTCTTCTTGAGTGAGCTCGTAGATGTTCTCTTCAACGGGATCGGGGGGTGTGAGCTTGCGCTTGATCCCGTCAAGCCCGCTCACCAAGATCGCCGCATAGGCTAAATATGGGTTGCACGAGGGATCGGGGCTGCGCAGCTCAATACGAGTAGACGTCTCCGGGGTGTTGCTCGCCGGCACGCGAATGAGCGCCGACCGATTGATCCGCGCCCAACTGATATTCACTGGGGCTTCATACCCCGGCACAAGACGCTTATACGAATTCACTAACGGATTTGCCAGCGCGGTGATCGCCCCGATGTGTGAGAGAACGCCCGCGAGAAACTGTCGAGCGACTTCGCTCAGCCCGTAAGGGTCTTTAGGGTCATAGAAGGCGTTCTCGCTGCCGCGCCACAGCGAGATATGCGTATGCATCCCGCTGCCGTTGATCCCCGCGACGGGTTTGGGCATGAACGTCGCATGAAGCCCGTGCTGCATCGCGATCGCCTTGACGACAAAACGAAAGGTCACGATGTTATCAGCGGTGCGCAGCACGTCGGCGTAGCGAAAGTCTATCTCGTGTTGGCTGGGGGCGACCTCGTGATGGGCAGCCTCGATCTCGAAGCCCATCTTCTCCAACGCCACGACGATATCGGCGCGGGCTTCTTCCCCTTGGTCAAGAGGGGTGAGATCGAAGTAGCTCCCACGATCATGGAGTTCTACAGAAGCCTTTCCATCGGGAGTGCGCCGGAAGAGGAAGAACTCGGCTTCCGCGCCGGCGTACATAGCATAGCCGAGTCTTTCGGCTTCGGCGATGGCGCGCTTGAGCACATAGCGGGGATCTCCGGGGAATGGGCGCCCATCAGGCAGCAAGACGTCACAGATCAGGCGCGCGGTGCGTGCCTCCCCGGAATCCATCGTCCAGGGGTAGATCGCAAACGTGCTGGGATCGGGCTGCAAGTACATATCCGACTCGGAGATGCGCATGAACCCTTCAATAGAAGAGCCATCGAACGCGATGCCCTTCTCCAGCGCAAATCCCAGTTTCGCTGCGGGAATCTCGACGTTTTTGGGAATCCCGAAGATATCTGTAAACTGCAGCCGCACGAAATTGATATTGTTATCCCTGACGGCTTTCAAAACGTCTTCCTTCTGCTTGCTCATCTTCAGATCCCTTCCTCAATTTCAAGATAGCCAAATCCTAGCAGAATGATCTCGCTTTGTCAAGGAATTTTCGAAAAATCGAAAACAAATCTATAAAAATCATAATAAAAGAGATCATTTAGATCATTTCTAGAGAAAAGACCGATCGTTTGTTCTTTTCAATAGATTCTGCAAGGGCAATAGCGTATGATAGAGGGAACATCGACGCAAGGAGGCCGGAAATGAAGGTCTTCTATACGATAGAGAGTTCCCCTGTGGGGCATGTGCTCATAGCTGCGACGGAGCGCGGGCTCTGCGCCGTGCGGTTGGGTGATTCTGCCCAAGAGCTCACGGAAACTTTGCATAAACAGTTCCCAGCAGCGCAGCAAGACGAAGCCCGCCTCCGCCCCTGGGCTGCAGCTTTTCGAGGATATTTCCAAGGGCACAAGCTCAACCCCGCACTCCCCCTAGACATCCAAGCGACAGCATTTCAAAAGCGCGTCTGGAGGGAACTGCAAAAGATCCCTTACGGTCAGACGCGCTCTTACAGCGAGATCGCTCGCGCGATTGGACACCCTAAGGCAGCGCGTGCCGTCGCCCGCGCCTGCGCCACCAACCCCGTGCCCATTGTGATTCCATGTCATCGTGTTATTTGCGAAGACGGCTCGCTTGGGGGCTATAGCGCAGGAATTGCGCGCAAGCGCGCTCTGCTCTCTCTGGAAGGAGCCTTGAACTTCTCCTTCCCACAGACTAATATCACAGAGCTTGTCATCCAAGAAGCGCAGAGATGAGCCAGACGTTTGCGATCAAGACCGAGAATCTCGGACGGATCTATCAGATCAAGCGCAAGCGTGGGGAATCGGGCCCCACAACGCTTGTCGCTTTGGAAGACGTTAACTTAGAAGTCCACCAAGGGGAGCTCTTCGGGCTGCTCGGCCCCAATGGCGCGGGCAAGACCACGCTCATCAAGATCCTGACGACGCTCTTGACGCCGACCAGCGGGCGTGCTTTCGTGGACGGCATCGACGTCGTCGAGAACCCCCAAGAAGTCCGACGGCGCATCAATATGGTCTCCGGCGGCGAATCGTGTGGCTACGGGCTGCTCACCGTCGAAGAGAACTTGTGGATGTTCACGCAATTTTATGGGCTGGACTTCAAGACGGCCCGCGAGCGCATCCAGTCTATGCTCGAAGTCGTTGGTCTTGCCGACCGCGCCAAGACCAAAGCGTATCACTTGTCAACGGGCATGAAGCAGAAGATGAACTTTGCCCGGGGCTTTCTCAACGACCCGCAGATCCTCTTTCTCGACGAGCCGACGTTGGGGCTGGACGTGCAGACGTCGAGAATTTTGAGAGATTTCGTGAAGCGCTGGGTGCGCGAGCGCCCTGGCAAGACGATCCTCTTGACGACTCACTATATGGCCGAGGCCGACGAACTCTGCGATCGCGTCGCGATCATAGATAAGGGCAAGATATTGGCGTGCGACACTCCGGCGAATCTCAAGAAAAAACTCCAAGGGGCTTCGATCTTCAAGCTCCAGACGACGCCCCTGGACACGCTCGAGCACTTTAAGCATCTGCCCGGGGTGGCACAGTTTGCAGGCCATCGGCGCAACGGGCACACCGAGCTCAATTTCATCCTTGAGGACGAGAACGCCTTGGTCAAAGTGCTCGATGCGGTGCAGGCCAAGGGCGCGCACCTATTATCACTAGAAAAGCGCGAGCCCACCCTCGAAGACGTCTTCATTCACTTAGTGGGCCGAGGGCTCAGCGACGAAGAGAACTCTCTATAAAAAACTCCCC
>CAZODX010000054.1:3589-8166 GCA_964578715.1 uncultured Thermotogae bacterium
CCCCGTGCCGGGGAGGGGCCGGGGGAGAGGTCTACATATGAAAAACTTGCGACGCGAGCTGACGGTCTTTGTACGTACTGTGATAGGCCGAGCATACCCGAGATTGATCGGGCTGCAGCGCGAGAAGAGCTGGCTCTTCTTCGAGATCTTCCTGCCGTTGCTGGGGACGGCAGCGTTCGTCTTCATCTATCGGGCGTTGGGGGCTAAGCCCGAATTTACAGGCTTCGTCGTGCTCGGCGGCGCCATGACCGCGTATTGGATGAACGTGCTCTGGAGCATGGCTACACAGTTTTATTGGGAGAAAGAGACCGGGAACCTCGCGCTCTATCTGATCGCGCCGACTTCACGAATGGCAATTCTCTTAGGGATGGCGCTAGGGGGCATGGTCGCCACGACGGTGCGCGCCTTAGCTGTCTTAGTGCTGGGCTCGCTCGTCTTCCAGGTGACGTTCACCGTCAGCAACTGGGGAGCTTTGGTATTAGTCTTCTTCTTGACGCTGGTGGCGCTCTACGGGCTGGGGATGATCTTCGCCTCGGCGTTCTTGCTCTACGGGCGCGAGGCGTGGCACATGGCCAACTTACTCCAAGAGCCGGTCTTCTTGCTGTCGGGGTTCTACTTTCCCATAAAGAGTTTGGGCTTTTGGATCTCAGTTGGGGCGTCGCTCATCCCGATCACGCTGGGGTTGGACGCGATGAGACAGATACTCTATCCGCAGGCGGGCTGGGGCTTCGTGGACGTCTGGATTGAGACGACGGTCTTAGCGGTCTTGAGCGTGCTCTTTTTGGTGATCGCGCATCGGATGCTCTTATGGTTGGAGAACGTAGCGCAGCGCGAGGGGCGGCTCACGGTGCGGGGGCAATGAGAGATTATGACAAATCAAACTCTACACAGAGAGAGATTTCGCGAGAGCCTGCGCAGCTTAAAAGTCGCAACGTGGCTCGGCTGGCAGATCGAGTCAAACTGGACGGAGCCGTTTCTCTTCGCGGTCTATTCGCTGATCAAGCCCGTCGCCGGGGCGATGATCTTGGTTGTGATGTATTTAGTCGTCTCTGGCGGGCAGACGAACAACCCGCTCTTCCCTTATATCTATCTGGGGAATGCGTTCTATATTTACGTGGGCTCGGTGCTCATGGGGATCAGCTATGCCGTCATTGACGACCGCGAGCACTACGGCGTTCTCAAATATATTTACGTCTCGCCGATCCAAGTCTATTTCTATCTGTTGGGGCGCGGGGTCGCGCGCACCCTGACGGGCACCATCGCGGTGATCATCACCTTGGCGTTCGGGATGCTTGTCTTTAAGCTCCCCGTCAATTTTTTCGCGATGAACCATGCGCTCTTCTGGCCGGTCTTTCTGATCGGGCTGGCGGGGCTGGCGCTCATCGGGATTCTCTTAGCGGGGGTGACGCTCATCACGGCGCGGCATAATTATTTTATGGGCGAGGCCGTCGCCGGGGCGCTCTATCTGCTTTGTGGAGCGGTCTTTCCGCTTGACGTGCTCCCTAAGTTTCTTCAGTACATTGGGCTTGGTCTTCCCATGACGTACTGGTTGGAGGGGCTGCGGCGTGCGATGCTGGGCAGAAGCATAAGCCCGGTGCTTGAGCCCTTCTCCAACGAGACGATCTTCATAATTCTCATAAGCTCGACGCTCTTTGTCGGGGCGATCTCGTTGGGTTTTTATCGCTGGTGCGAGCGCCGCGCCAAAGAGAAAGGGCTCATAGATATGCAGACGATGTATTGATCTGCTATACTGAAACGAAGACTGATGAAGATCGAGGAACTGATATGGCTGAAAGAGATTGTAGACAAGCTCGCGAGCAAACACCACGTCACACCAGAAGAAGTAGAACAAGTATTGCGTGGCAAACCCAAGTTTTACTTTGTGCAGAGAGGGGAACGATCGGGAGAAGACGTATACATGGCTTTAGGGCAAACACGGGCAGGCCGCTATATGGCTGTGCTGTTCATCTATAAGAAAACCAAAGCAGCTTTAATTCTAAGTGCCAGAGATATGGCAAAAAAAGAAAGGAAGCTCTATGAAAAGAAAAAGAAATAACTCTAAGCTTTTGCCCACGTTCCAAACTTTGGATGAACTGATCAAGTTCTTCGATGCAAACGATCTTGGTGACTACGAACTCCAAGAAGTTCAGTGCGGCGTGGATATCAAGAGACGCACATACTGGGTAGCGGTTGAGGCTGAGCTTGCTCATCAACTCGTGCAGATTGCACGGTCACAACGAACCTCTTTCGAGAAGCTCATTGACAGCTGGCTCAGAGAAAAGATTCAAGAGAGTGAGCGCAGCACTGGCACTCTCAAAAGAAGGACTTCTTAGATATGCAGGCAGTCTTATTGATATAATAGATACCCTATGAACATCCTATTAAAAGCCCTTATCGTGATCGCGCTCGTCGCTGTGCCGGCCCTGGCCCAACAACCCTTGGTCGTGAAGGTCTCCTGTCGCGATAGCACGACGATTGCTCTTGACCCAGATCGCATCGACTCGCTGATCCTGCGCGCTACAGGACGCACCGTCCAGTGGGAGCTTGAGACAGCCAATTGTCCCCAAACTGTTCATCGCGTGGAGATTCGGTTTGCCCAGACAAGCCCCTTCGGCGAGACTCCTGCGGACAGAGAGCTGATCGTGCCGGAGCTGCCCTCACCCTTGCCCGAGAGCGTGCCGCTCATCAGCCGCGAGATCACGACTCCAGGAGAGCACCGCTACGAAGTGCTCTTGCTCGATGCCGAGGGCAACGTACTGAGTAAGCAACAAGGACAGATCTCGGCGCGGGCCATCGCGCCGGGGATGACCCTCCCCAGTTTGATCTTAGCCGGCTTGGTCGTGGGGCTCTTTTTCTTCTTGATACGACGGCGCCTCAGCACGCTCTCTGCATAATGACGCATGATCGAAAGACTGCACACGGCTTGGCAGAAGCACCGCGCGCTCGTGCAGGCGTGGCTGATGCTCGTCGGAGTGATCGGGGTATTTCTTCTGCTCCAGCCCTTGTTATTAGCAATCGGCTTCGTGCGCTGGGCCAATGAGAGCACGGCGCACTTGCTCGCCCTGACGCTGACGCTCCTTGGCAATCCCAGCACAGCTTCGGGGACCCTCGTGCGCTCAGAGCTCTTTTCGCTAGAGATCATCTTCGAGTGCACGGCGATCTTGCCCATCGTGCTCTTTGCTGCTGCCGTTGCTGCAACGCCGACGGCAAAGCGTGCGAAGCTCTGGGCGCTTGGGTGGGGCCTGCCCGCGATTGTTCTTTTTAATCTTATTAGGCTCGTCAGTTTAGTCTATATTGGGCGTCTTGCGCCACAAGCATTCGAGAAAGTCCATCTGTTGATCTGGCAACCGTTGACGATTCTCTTCGCGCTGGCGCTGTGGCTGCTGTGGCTGGAGCGCAGAAAAACTTCATGAGCGTGCCCAAGATCGTGCTCTTTCTTGTGGGATGCGCCGGCACTCTCACAGTGTTCGCGCTTGTGTGGCCGCTGGTAGCGCCAACGTATGCGCAGCTCCAAATTTTTTGTGTGCAGCCCTGGCTCAGCCCTGAGCTGCGCTTGACTATAGACTCTGATGGCATCGCCGTCTCTCGCGGCGAAAAATTTCTGACCCAACGAGAGTTTCTCAGCTTCGGCGGGCTGGGGTTGACGCTGGCGCTCTGGCTCATGACGCCGAGTTTATCTTGGAAGAGACGAGTGCTCTGGACGGTCTTGGGGCTGGGAGTGCTCTTTCTGTGGCATCTGCTGGCGCTACGCGGGTTGATCGCGTTTGCTGAAGCTTTGGAAGCGCAGCGCGCCGGCGGATTAATGGCGCTGCTCTACAGCGTCATCGCTGTTGGGGACTGGATCGTGCCCGTCGTGCTATGGGGAGCTGTGCTTTTGGCTTATCGCTTCAAGGGATCAGGGGCAAGCCCATAGATGGCGGTCTTGCGCCCCAGCCGCCACGCCCAGCAGCTATCCCCGTAGGACCAGTGCCACCACTCCCCGGCGTAGTTGGTGAACCCGGCTTTGGTCATGACTGTGATGAGCAGCTCGCGATTCTTGCGTGCTTGTTCGGAGATGCCCTCGGCGTAGGTGGCGGCGACGGCGCGGGCCTTGGGAGTGCGCCACTTATACGGCGAAGTCATATCGAGTTCTGTGCCGTCGGGGCCGATGAGAGTGAGATCAATGGCGCCGCCGGTGCTGTGTCCTGGTGGAGTTTTGATATCAGGCGGGTGGACGAATCTATTTGTTAAGCGTCTCAAGATGTTCTTAGGCGCGTGAGGGTAGCGGCGCTTCATGCGCCGATAGACTCTTCGATAGATTTGTTTTTGCTCTTCGATAGAGCGATAGGCGCTGAAGACGCCGAGCTTATAGCCCTTGGGGAGGAGCTGAGCGGCTTTTTGGAGCATCTGGGCGACGGTCTTGCGGGCGAAGAGTCGTTGGGGCTCATTTGTTCGCCAGTTGGGCAAGACGACGATACGGTCGTCAAGGCCGTTGAGCTCGACCAACGGCTCGCCATTGTCGCGAATTTTAATTTTGTTCAGCTCGCTGATCGGTTCGATCACGGAGTTGCGGTGTTTGCGCATAGGGTGTGATTATA
>CAZODX010000055.1:0-782 GCA_964578715.1 uncultured Thermotogae bacterium
GATTCGAACCTCTGACCTTCCGCGTGTAAGGCGGACGCTCTCCCACTGAGCTAAGCGCCCGAAAGAGAGTTCAGAGTTTCCAGTGTGTCAGTTTCCCAGTTAATTATTCCCCATCCGAACCGTCATCACAGGGACTCTCGATAAGCGCACGACTTCTTCAGTAACGCTCCCCAGCAACACTCGATCTAATCCACGCCGTCCGTGCGTCCCCATCACGATTAAGTCTATCTTCGCTTCGTCTACAAAGTCTAAGATGGCCTTCGCGGGCGTGCCCGTCCTCAGCACCGTCTCGACCTCTGCGACGCCGGATTTGCGAATGATATCTGCTGTCTTCTCCAAGATGCGCTGCCCCTCCTGATGCAACGCCTCTAAAATATTCTTCTCGGCAATGTTGGCATACTCAAAGAGCAACACCGGCGACTCCGCCACAAAAAGCAAATAGATCTTCGCGTCGAACGCCAGCGCGATCGTCGTCGCGCAGTTGATCGCCTTCTCCACCCCACGCGACCCATCCGTCGGCACTAAGATTCTCTTGAACATGCTTCTCCCTTCCCTAAAGTAGATTCTCAATCGTCTCCACCGGCAGCGGCGCAGCCAGCTCTTCTAAGCCCGCTCGATCCACAATCACGATCTTGCGCCGCTTCAGGGAGATCAACCCGCGCTCCTCAAACTCCCCCAAAGTCCGAATAGCCGTCTCCGTGGAGATCCCGGCCATCTCGGCCAGGTCCGTGCGACTGATACGCGCCTGAATGGCCCCATCGGCCGTCCCGTATCTTTCGGCT
>CAZODX010000055.1:792-7796 GCA_964578715.1 uncultured Thermotogae bacterium
GCTCTCATAGGCCGTCTCGATGAGCTTCGCTTGGAAGCCCTGGAGCTCTCTTGCGACTTTCTCCGCAAGCTGCAGCGCGATCATGGGGTGACGCTTGAGAAAATCCAAAAAATCTTCGCGCTTGATGAAGCGCGCTCGGGTGGGCTCCAGCGTCCGCGCCGAGGCCGTGTGCGTCCCCCCATCAAAGAGATTCTCTTCACCCAGGAGTTCCCCCGGCCCAATGATCTTGAGAATCTGGCGCTTCCCCGCTGGCCCCTGCTTGACCAGCTTGGCCTTCCCGCTACAGATTATAAAGAACCCGAACGCCGGCGTCCCCTCGTGAAAGATCGCCTCATCGGCCCCATACTCGACCGAACGCATCAGCTTTCGGAGCTCTTGCTGGCTTTTCTCGTCCAGCCCGGTGAAGATCCATGAGCAGCCTGGGCAGCCCTGAACCCCACAGATCGGTGGGCTCTTGGGGCGCTCACCCTGTAGATACGCTCGGGCCATAGCATCCCATTGTAGTCATTTGCCGGCCATCATGCAACTCTATGAGCTAGGTCAACAAGCAACCAGATCCGGCGCCCTTCGAGGGCCACCCAGCCGCGCCGCTCCAGATCGTGCAGAACCCTGCTGACCGTCTCCGGGGCTATGCCCACCAAAGCCGCCCACTCTTCACGGGAGAGCTTTAAGTCGATCACGACCCCCTGAGGGGTGCACTCCCCAAAGCGCTCGGCGACCTCAAGGAGCTTTTGGGTGAGGCGTGTCGTGCTCTCGACGTAGACCGTCTCTACAAGGGCAGTGCGCAATCCCCACAACCGAGTGGAGAGCTTCCGCATCAGCCAGAGCAAGATGTCGGGGTGTTCAGGGAAGATCTTCTGAAGCGCAGAGTGCTCTATATAAGCAAGCCGCGTCTGGCGCAGGGCCACTGCGGACATCGTTTGCACGGGGTCGCTAAAGAGCTCTCCGATCCCGAGGAGATCCCCAGGGCCGCTCAGGCGAATAAATCGCAAGCAGTCCTCGACAAAAGCGGCTTCTTTCACGATGCCCTCCAGGACAATATAGATGCCGCGGACGCGATCGCCTTGGGCATAGAGTGTAGTCTCCGGGGGAAGGGCTACAAGATGCACCCTCCGGATCAGGGCTTTAGCCGCCTTGGGGTCTACGCCCTCTAACCACCGAGCGAGCTCTGCTCCTCTAGCCATACAAAAATAGCATAGCTGCTCCCATGCCCAGATGTTATGAGTGAGCTCAATTTCTGATATGGGGCGAGTCAAGAGAAAACTTGACATCGATCAAAGGGGGTAGGAGTAGCGTTCGTAATCCCCGTTACATACTTTGTGGAGGTCCTTGCTTTATAATGGGCCGGATCACGGAGGTTGGTCTTGCTATAAAAAGCGAGGTGACACCGCCTATGCGCACTCTTGCCCGTATTCTTGGGTTTTTGCTCTTAGTGGGAATGGGGATGGCGTGGGGAAGCGGGCTGCACGCCGCCGGCACAAGCTCATCGGTGATCTTCGTCGACTGCACCTTACCTGTCGAGACCCCTGGAAATTATAAGACTCTTACAGCGGCGTTGCAGTGGGCCCGCGAGAGTCGCCAGAAGCCACGCTCGGAATTCGGCGCCGTCATCGTTGCTCCCTGTACCTACCAAGAGAGCCTGACAGGGGAAAACGCCATCGACGTCAAGGGGCTCCAATGGATCTCCCGCGCCGGACGCGATAAGACTAAGATTATCGGGGCTATAGAGATCGTCGCCAAGAATGTGCTCTTTGTGGGCTTTGACGTCGACGCCAACCAGGCCGAAAACGCCTTGACGATCAAAGAAGATTTTGTCGCGGTCTCCAACAGCAAGTTTCACAATGCCGCCGGGGCGGGAATCTTAGTCACCCGCGGCGCAGAGGGCGTCATCTTGCTAAGAAATGAGATCTTCAATAACGGCGGCGAGGGCGTCAAGATCGACGAAGCCAGCGCCAACCTAAGACTCGAAGAGAACAAGATCCGCAGCAACGGCAGCATCGGGGTCTTCGTCGGCACCAACAGTGACCGCGCCATCATCAGTCGCAATGAGATCATCCTCAACCGCGGGGAAGGGGTCTTCGTCACCGATAACGACGGCGTCGAGATCTCCAACAATGAGCTGGCCAATAACGCCATGGATGGGATCAAATTGGACAAAGCCAACGGCGCTGTGATTTTGAAAAATAAGATCAGCGCGAGCGGCGTCTACGGCATCACTGTCCAGGCGTCTGATAACAACGAGATCCGCGAGAACGAGCTCTTCAATAACAGCGCCGGGGGGATCGCCCTCAAAGAAGGGGAGCGTTCCGCCAAGCGCAACACCATCCAAGGGAATAGTATCTATAACAACGCGCGCGCCGGCGCAGAAGGGATCTTGCTCTCCGGGGATGTCAGCGGCAACGTCTTCCTCAAAAACTCCATTCTCCATAACAGCTTCGGGGTGCGACTTGTCGCCCAAGAGTCGGGCCGCGCCCCCAGCAATAACACCTTCCAAGAGAATTCCATCAAGGAGAGCCACGAGGACGGCATCTCCATCCAACAGAGCGATGGACGCAACACGTTCAGATCAAACGAGCTCTCCGGCAACAACGGCTATGGCATCTCGCTTGCCGAAGGGGCCCGCAACGACACGTTCACCAACAACGTCATCAAAGACAACGGCAAGCATGGCGTGATGATCGCCAACGCCTCGCGCCATGTCTTCAGGGAGAATCAAATCCTCTCCAACGGCGAAGCCGGGGCCTTCCTCGATGGCGCACAGAATATTCTCCTACAGCTCAATGAGATCCGCCAGAACGAGCGCGAGGGCGTCAAGCTCGCCGGCGCTACGCATATTGATCTTATCGCCAATACCATAGAGGCCAACGGCTGGCACGGGCTCTTCGCGCAAGGGGGAAGCGACCTCGACGCCCGTCAGAATACTCTCTCCGGGAACTACGGGACCGGGGTCCTCTTCGTCGAGACGAGCGCCGTCAGCTTCGATCACAATAAAGTCCAGCAGAATGCCCAAGGGGGCATCGATCTTGGTGCGGCGACAAGCGAGATCGACCTGGAATTCAACGACATTGTGGGCAACACTCAATTTGGGCTGCGTCTGGCCGGCGGGCTCGACGAGACGACTATACGAGCCGACCGTAACTGGTGGGGGGACTCTACGGGACCATCAGGGGCTTTTGAGGGGCGAGGGAACTCCGTCATCGGGATTCGGCTCAACCGAGACTGCACCGCTGAAGGAGCCGCGCTCGGTCGCAGCCCCTGCCCCATTATCTTGCCGTGGCTGTTGGCCCCAACGGCTGAATTGGTCGAAAACTCCATCACGGGCTGGATCTTCAGGAAGTTCGGCAACGGCCGCGCAGAGTTCGACGCGACCAACACAGCCAGCGTCTCTTTGAGATTCTATAACGTCGATGCTAACTCCGATAGCGTGGTCATCGTGGCGCGCTACCGTAACGGCTTCCCGCAGCAGCGCAATCTGTTAGAGAACCCCGTGAAGGTCGTGAGCGTGCTGGCCAGCGGCATGAGGGCGGGCGTCGCCCAGATCGAAGTGGAGTACACCGACGCGGAGACCAAGGGCATAGACGAGAGCAAACTCTGCTTGCTCTACTTTGATAGGAGCGCGGGTGGGTGGAAGCGCTTGGAGTGCTTTGTCAAGACCCAAGCGAATATCGTGACGGCGGAGATCCCCGTCTCGATGCTCAATGTCGCGCTGCCGATCGCCCTGGCTACCGGAGCTGTCAAATAGCAAAAAAATTACCCTCCCCCTCTTGGGAGAGAGAGGGGGGAGGGACACGTGCTAGAGGAGGAACGAGGCATGGATCTGTGCACTGAAGGGCTCAGTACACTCGCCCGTACAGAAGCCCCCGCAACAGCACTGAAATTTCTCGACCTGATGATCGGGGGGTTTGACTCTGAAGCTCTTGAGCTTACTGTACCCCTTCCCGGGGCTCATACTCAAGTCTTCGTCTTCGTGCGCGAAGGGGAGCGCTGGGTAGAGCTGGAGGGCTGCGTCGAGCAGCAACAGGAGAAGCTCCGGCTGACGCTGCCCGCAGGGCCGTTGCGACACATTGCCGTAGCGTTTGTGCCGGTGGGAAGCTGAAACGTACCCTGACGCTGAGATCGAGCGAGACCGACGACTTCGGTCGTCGGGCTCTTTTTTGTATAATTATCGTATGTTCGCGCTGAAGAATCTTTTACTCGCTCTCGCGTCGGTGCTGGATTGGGCGATCACAATTTATATTTGGATTGTGATCATCCGCGCCCTGATCAGTTGGGTGCAGCCCAACCCGTATAATCCTATCGTGCAGTTTTTGCACGCGGTGACGGAACCGTTGCTCGCGCCCATTCGATATTATCTCTTGCGCCATATGCCCGTAGGACTTGATCTCTCCCCGATGGTGCTGATTCTCTTGCTCGTGCTTATTCAGAAATTTTCTATCCCGACGCTGATGGAGTTAGCCCTGCGGTTGCGGTGACATGGTGCGCCCTGAAGAGTTCATGCGTCATGCGCTGGAGCTGGCCGAGCGCGGCGCCGGCTGGACCAGTCCCAATCCCATGGTCGGGGCCGTCGTCGTCAAGCACAATATTATTGTCAGTGCAGGCTGGCACGAAGAGTTCGGCGGTCCACATGCTGAATTTATCGCCCTGCAGCGAGCGGGAGCGCTCGCGCGAGGCGCCGACCTCTATGTAAACTTAGAACCCTGTGTTGCTGCTCCCGGCAAGCGCAATCCCCCCTGCGCCGACGAGATCCTCCGCGCGGGAATTAAGAGGGTCTTTGTGGCTCTCCGCGATCCCGACCCGCGCATCAACGGCAAGGGCATTGACACCCTGCGTCGCGCCGGCATCGAAGTCATCGAGGGGCTGTTAGAACGAGAAGCCCGCAAGCTCAACGAGATCTATCTGAAATTCAAAACGACGGGTCTGCCCTTCATGACGCTCAAGATGGCCATGACCGCCGACGGCAAGATCGCCACTCACACCGGCGACTCCCAATGGATCTCTTCGCAGAGATCTCTAGAATTTGCTCATGAGCTGCGCCACCGCCATCGCGCGATCTTAGTAGGCATCGGCACGGTGCTCGCGGATAACCCCCAGCTCACGGTGCGGCGCACCGTGCAGGCGAGGCCCGCTCGCAACCCTATACGAATCGTGCTTGATTCGCGCGGGCGCATCCCCTTGGACGCGACGGTCGTGCGCTCGGCTCAAGAGGTCCGCACGATCGTGGCTACAACGGACGCCATGCCCCCTGACAAAGAGCAAGCCCTTCGAGACGCTCACGTAGCAGTGTGGCGGCTGCCCCAGCGCGACGGGCGCGTTGACTTATGTGCTCTCATACAGAAACTCGCGCACGAACAGATCGACAGCGTGCTGATCGAGGGAGGCTCGGACGTCGCGTGGAGCTTTGTGCGCGCAAGATTAATAGATAAGATTCTCTTTGTGATCGCGCCCAAGATCATAGGGGGACGAGCCGCTCCCGGCCCCATCGGCGGCCCCGGCTGTGAGCGCCTCAGCGAAGCAATCCCCCTCAGAGAGATCACCGTCTCTCGGCTTGATAACGATATCCTCTACGAAGCCTATTTGGACAGAGAAAGCACCATACTTTCATAAGTTCTCCATAATCGCTCGGTAGCATTGCATGAGCTGCGAAAGCCCTCTATAATCACGTAGAGAATCTCATGGGAGGTTGACTTCTATGAAGAAAGTCATACTCATCGTCAGCGTGATCGCGCTGGCGTTCTTCGCCGGCGTCGCGATAGATTGGTCGTTGCATCGGTCTTCAGTATCGCAAGCACCGTTGGTGACCGAGCGTCCACAGGCGCTCCCGCAAGTTCCCTCGGACAAGCCGGCCCCCGTCGTCCTCGCGCAGGCGACGACGCCTACAGCTCCAAGCACCGATCTGTTCGCCCAACTCACAAAAGAGCAGATCGAACAACTGATCGTCGCGGCGGGGCAAAACGCGATCAAGACGGCGATTAAGAAAGCCGGCCCCGCCGTCGTCCAGCTCGAAGTGATCAAACAGAGCTCGATCCGCAGCCCGTTTGAAGATTTCTTCGATGACCCCTTCTGGCGACGCTTCTTCGGGGAGCCGTTCGGCCCGCAACGCGGCATCGAACGCTCCTTGGGCAGCGGCTTCGTCATCGACTACCAGGGCCAGAAGGTGATCATCACGAACAATCACGTTGTGCAGAACGCTACAAGCATTCGCATTACCCTGCCTGAAGGGCGAACTCTTGAGGGCGAGCTCATCGGCGGCGATGCGTTCTTAGACGTTGCCGTCGTCCGCCCCAAGGGCTCCAAGGTCGACGAGCTGCCCACCGTCGAGCTAGGCGATTCGGACAAGATCGAGATCGGCGACTGGGCTATTGCCATCGGGAACCCCTTGGGCTTCGAGCACACCGTGACTGCCGGGATCATCAGCGCGCTCCATCGTGATTTCCCCAAGCCCGATGGCTCTGGAACTTTTCAAGATATGATCCAGACCGACGCCGCGATCAATCCCGGCAACTCTGGCGGCCCGCTCTTGGACGCATTGGGGCGCGTCATCGGGATCAACACGGCAATCGCCGTGAACGCCGAGGGCATTAACTTCGCCATCCCCATCAACGCGGCGTTGCGTGTGCTGCCAAGCTTGATCACATCGGGGAAGGTGACGCGTGCGTGGTTGGGGGTCGTCATCCAAGAGCTCACTGAAGAGATCGCGCCGGGGTTTGGAGTTGAGCCCTATTCGGGCGTGCTCATCGCCGACGTGCGCCCTGATGGGCCCTCGTATGGGATCTTGCAGCGGGGCGATATCGTGCTCAGCGTAGACGGCAAACCCGTCAAGCGCGTCGTGGAGCTGCAGCAAGAGATCATGTACCGTCCGGTGGGCTCTAGAGTGCAGTTAGAGATTGTGCGCAACGGGGCGCGCCAGACGGTCGAAGTGACTCTCGGAGAGCGGCCCAGCGAGCAAGCCCTCATGGGCACTATGCCGGGTGCACCCGGTCAGCCCATCCCGCAGGGGCAGGGCG
>CAZODX010000055.1:7806-8099 GCA_964578715.1 uncultured Thermotogae bacterium
CCCCGGAGCTCGCCAAGCAGCTCAACTTCCCAAGCACCGCCGAAGGCGTCGTCATTGCTGAGGTGCAGCCGGGGAGCCGGGCGTTTTGGGCTGGGCTGCAAGTGGGCGATCTGATCATTGAGATCAACCGCCAGCCCGTCAAGTCTTTGGACGACTGGAACAAGCTTGTGAGTGAGCTTCCCGATGATGCGCGGCTGGTCTTGACGATCATCCCGCGAGGCGGGGGCAGCGCGCGGTTTGTGCCGTTGCGGTAACCTCCCCCAGCCCCTCCTGACCTAACCCCTCGGTCCCCT
>CAZODX010000056.1:0-8079 GCA_964578715.1 uncultured Thermotogae bacterium
CCGACGAACAGCTCGTCATGGATGGGATTATACACGACGCCCACGAGCGCTTCATCTTCACGATAGACCGCGATGGAAACGGCGAAGAACGGGAAGCCGTGAGCGAAGTTGGTCGTGCCGTCAAGGGGGTCAATAATCCATTGGTACGGCGATGTATTTGTAGGGCGCACGGAGCCCTCTTCGGTAAGGATCGAGTGCTGGGGAAAGTGTTGCTGTATCACAGAGACGATGATCTCTTCGGCGCGACGGTCGAACTCCGTGACCAAGTCACGGAAGTTGCTTTTGAGCTCGAAGCGATGACCATGACGAAAGTTCTCGCGCAGGAGTTTCCCAGCTTGTCGAGCGGCTTCTACAGCGATCGCTTTGATATCAGGTCTCACCCAATGAGTATAATCTGAGCAAGCCAGCGGAGCAAGAAGCTCCTCTCCCTTGACTTTGGCTCCTGGGTGCAATTAAATTGTTGGCACGAAGAAAGGAGGAGCCATGCGCCGGAGTACCCTCATAAAGTGGGTTCTGCGCGGAACGCTGGTGGTGCTGTGGACAATAGTAGTCCCAAGCTGGGGTGCTCAGCCGGGAGGTTCAGCAAATGCGCCCTTAGTTTGGAGCATGACCCTCGGCACGGACAAGCCTTTCCAACCGATCACGGTCCATGTGGTTCAGCCCAAGGATAAGCTAGCGTATCAAGCATACGGGAGAACTTCGGAATTCTTCTTTGAGATGCAGTGTACAGCTGCTGAGGCCTCAAGCTCTATAGATTCGGCGCGGTTTAGGGACAAGCTGCTCATAGTTGGATCGGCTGATCTCCTGCTCCGCGAGGGGCCGCGGCTCATCTCGGATAGAGAGATCTGGCTTGTTCTTCTTGCGCTCGCTCCGGATGCTTACTTTGCCCGGATGCCAAGGCCAAGCGGGTTCTGTCAGCTGTATTTAGAGCGTCGGTCCTGGTAAGATTTAGAAAGGGGGTATCATTATGTTATTGAGGCGGTGCGGATGGTGTCTTGGCTTGGTGATGCTCGTGTTGCTCTTTTTGATCGGTTTGTCTGAGGGGCAGGCCCAGCAGGCCGGCCCGCTAGCGCAGTTTAAAGAGAATGTTCGTCAGATGCATATCGTGGCGCGCTATTCTACTTCGATCGCGGGAACCCCCATCCAGGCAAACGTAGTGCAAACCGTCACCGCCGTTGCTGTACGATCGACAGCATCGGAGACTCTGTGGCTCACGGAGAAGGAACATCTCGATCCGGAATATTTTTATCAACAGCGCAACGTCCCTCGTGGGACGCCCATATCATTTCTCATCTTCGTCGATACCGTTGACCTGGTCAAAGTTATTCAAGGGGGGCAAGGGGAACCATTTGAAGTCGCGCGTATGACCGATCACTACGTAGTGCTCCGAGAGCTCCGATCTCGAAACATCCCGGAATTACCCATAGCTTCTGATCCGAGGCAGGACGAATCGGCTGTGATCGCTCTGCCCCGAGGCGGAGGCATAACGAGCGTTCCTACCTTTGTAGAGACTGCAACGACTATTGTAGAAGTCCCGGAGCGAAGCCCCTTGTTCTTCATAGCATTTCCGGAGAAGGATGGAGAAGCAACGCACGGGGTTCCGGTCTTTGTTCAGCGTGACAGCGCGTGGAAACTTGCAGGCATTCGAGTCACCCACGGACGCAGCTCACAGCCGGATCGCAGCGCTGTCACGAAGCTTCCGCCCCTAGATGCATTGCTTAAGGTAGAATCGCGCGTCTTAGATCCCAGCGAGTACCGGGTAAGCCAAACCCCCCTGGGAGAGATCGTCTTAGAGCTCCACAACGTGCGTGAGCCCAAAAACGCCAAGAACGTTCAAGTCATCGTTGAGGCGCGGGTGAACTTCTTCCCCAGGACGTTCTCAGAAACGATGGATATTGTCAACGGACGAGGGACAAAGACCGTCACTTTAGGGAGAGTGGGCGAGCAAGTGGAGGTGCAGCGAGTGACAATCCGGTTGCCAAGCTAAACTTCACGCTAATCCCAGCTCGCGGCCTAAGCGCTCCAAAAGATAGACCGCGATCAGCCCGGTGATCAGCCCACTGATCAGCCCTACGATCAGCAGAAACGGCAGATAGTAAAAGAGCCCGCTGATCTGCACAAAGAGAAGATACGCCACGGCAAGCTGCGTGACGTTATGGGCAATCGCCCCGAGGATGCTGACGCCCACGATCCCCAGGGGCGGGCGGAGCTTTTTCAGACTGAACGCGACGACCAGGGCGCTCACAAATCCTCCCGATAGACTGAGCAGCGCCCCTGGGGCAAAGAGCGTCCCAGCGATAAAACTCCCTAAAATACTTCGAGCAATCGCTAAGAGAATTCCGGCCCCATAGCCGAGGAAGAGCATCGTAAAGAGCACCAAGATATTCGAAAGCCCAAGCTTGGCCCCCGGCACCGGCACCAACGGCGGGAAGACCCCTTCTAAGACATAGAGCACGACCCCCAATGCCAACAGCGCCGCAAAGAGAATGCGCCTCAAAAGCCAACCCTCAGGGAGCGTGCTGCGCGTATAGGGGGTCATCGGGAGATCGCGTCGATTCCGGAATTTCCGGGAATCTCTATCGTAACGTGATTGGGCAGACAGATTAACACCTCTCCGGGCTTATGGATCCAGCCTTGACGCATGCAGATCTCTTGGGGGCCAGGGGAGTGCAGCACCCTGACTCGTCCGCCCTGAACTTGAATCACTGTCTCCCCGGCAGGGCCGGTGACCGTTACTTCTTGATCGTGCGCGAGTGAGAGCTGGTGCACGACTTGACCGTTCAGGCGCACGATAGCCCAGCGTCCGGACGCTTCGGCAGTCTGGCGCAGCAGAGGGATCGTCGCAGCAGCTCCAAGCAAGACAAGAGCAATCACGAGATAGTCGCCCCACGTTAAGTATCTGTTTACGGCGTGCCAGAAGGTGCGTATGGCGCCCAGTCGCTGCTTCATCCGGGGAGCTCCGTTGGGAAGTCTATATCTTTCAGTCCTGACGACCTCACGATGCGCTTGTCGTCTGTGATGAGAATGCACTCGACGTTGGGCAGACTCTCTATCAGCGCGAGTCCTCTCTCTTCGCCCAGCACAAAGACGGCCGTGCTGAGCGCGTCGGCTTCCATTGCTGTCGGCGCTAGGATCGTGGCGCTGATCAAACCCCGCGCCGGCAGCCCCGTCTTGGGATCTATAATATGATGATACCGGATCTTGCCAGGCTCGTCTGCGTAGCGACAGGGGAAGATATTGTTCAGAGCATCTGCGAAGAAACAGCGCTGATAGTCCCCTGACGTCGCCAGCGCCCGATCTCCCCAGACCTCTAAAATCCCTACGATCTTCTGCTCGTCTCGGGGATGCTGCACGGCAATGCGAAACGGCCGCCGATCCTCCCACCATAAGACTTTTCGGGGGCGATCATTGAAGACCCGAATATTCCCCCCAGCGTCGACGAGCGCGCTATCGAGCTCGTATCGTTTCAAAATTTCGACGACCTTGTCGACGATATATCCCTTGGCAATGCCCCCTAAGTCGATCTCAACGTGTGCGCTGGAGAGCCGCGCCGTCTTGGCCGCCCTGTCGAGAAAGACCTCACGCTGCTCCTTCACCAACAGCTCAAGCTCTTCGGGAGAGGGGATGCGCCCTGAGCCCGAACGGTCCCAGTCCTGCGTGAACCCCCACAGATCGACGATCTTCCCAATCGTCGGATCGAACGCCCCGTCACTCAGCGCGCGATACTTCTGGGCCGCTTCTAATAGAATAAAGACATCATCAGAGAGCATGACCGGCTCGCTGGCACCACGACGGTTGAGCTCTCCTAGCGAGCCCGCGCCGATCCGACTGAATTCTTCTGCGAGCCTTCCGGCTTCTGCAAAGGCTTCACGAACGGCTTGCTGCGCATAGTCTGACGAGCGCCCCTGGACTTTGATGCGAAAATACGTGCCCAGCAGATACTGCTCCTCTTGGACGACCGCCACCCGCCCCTGCAAATAGAGAAAGACCAGCGAGAGCCCCAATACTACAAAGATAAAGATCTTTAAAACAAACAGCGTGCGCTGCACAGTTAGCCGATCCACTCCCTGGGAATCGTGCTGTAGTCTTCGTCAAGACGGATCTCTTTCACTTCATCAGGGCTGAGAGCGATCTCCCGGAAGCTCTCCCCATCATAGCGTAAGAGCACCCCTTGCTCCTCGTAGACAGCCGTCGCGGGATGCTCCGGATGGATACGATTGCGCATGGGATCAGGGTCCCTGACTTTTCTCTTGATGATCGTCTTTAAATTGACTGGGCGCCCCCACATCGTATAGATATTTTTGAGCACTTCCTTGGCTTCTTCAAGGTGCAACCCCACGCCGTTATAGAAGTGCAAGAGCAACAGTTCCCCTCTGTTGCCGTAGTTGCCCGTGGCGACTTTGACCATAGGGCGCCCCAGGTTGGTATGCTGCAAGAGCAGCTTCTTTTTAACGTCTTCATAGTCCCGCGACGTGATGTGATAGGCGCCCGTCTCCGGGATATATTCATACGCAAAGAGCTTCAGCTTCTCAAAGAGCTCCGGGGTGAAGAACTCTGAGAGAAACATGACGTCATTGTAAGTGCGCCGGACTTCGAAGATCTTCTCTGTGCCCAAGTTCGCTTTGGTATCCCACCGTCGCTTCTTTTCCGGGTCCTTGCAGAGCTCCCAGTCGCGCCCGAAGCGCCCTTTGTCCCAGCGCTCTTTAATATCTTCCCAGATAAGCTTGCCCAGGGCATAAGGGTTGAGGGCCCCACCGGCGAGGACCTTGCTCATCATATCGGCATGATCGATGAACTCGTTGGGCTGAGCAAATTCGGCCATGAGCTTCGATTGCCAGTAGCTGGCCCATCCCTCATTCATGAGTTTCGTCTGAATCTGCGGGACGAAATAGTACGACTCTTCGCGGATCATGGCTAATATATCCTTCTGCCAGTTCTCCAAGCGCCCATGCTTCATAATGAACCCCAAGATGTCTTTCTGGGGCTTGAGCAGCTCTGTCTCGTCGCGAGGCTGACGAGCCCGCTCTTGCGCTTCCCTCAGCCTGGCGCGCCGCTCCTCCAGCCACTTGGGTGGATTGAGAAACCGGTCCATGTAGTCCCGTTTCACGGGGATCCGGAGGGGCTCTCGGCCGTGTTCGTCCTCCCCAGAAGCCTTGAGCGCTCGCTTGATAAACGGCGCATACTGATCGATCTCGTACTGCAGCGAGAGCGCCTTGTCGATAAACGATTCGACCCTCTCGATCCCGTACTTTTCCATATACTCCTCGACGCGCTCGGCGTGGGTGTGCATCACTTTGATCATGTCTTTGGAGGTCTTCGAGAACCAATAATTGTTCTTGAAGAAGTCCACATGTGCGTACACATGGATCATCACGCCTTTGTTTTCGACAGGGGTATTGCTCTCACGCAAGTACGCGATAGCCGGGTTGGTATTGATCACGAGCTCGTAAGTCCACCAGCCCGAATACGCCGAGCGCTTGCGAAAATAGTCATAGCTCATGCCGAACGACCAGTGGGGAAAGCGCTCAGGGAAGCCATCATACGCCGAGTACTCATTGAGCTGATCGTGGTCGACAATCCCGAAGATCACCGGCCAGGGATCAAGCCCTGCGGCTTCGACAAGCCGGCGCGCTTGTTCCCGCAGTTCTTCCAACTCACGGATCTTCTTCGAGGGCATGGCTATCGCCCCTTGCCGAGGAAATCTTTAATAGAGCGCAAGATGTCTTCGCGATCCGAGATAATAGACACCACAAGACGGTCGTCTTCGATGCGCTCTTTGAGTTTAACCAAGTGCAGTCCCGGAGAGCGCCGCCCCAGGGTGACCTGCCCATAACAGAAGAGATTGACTTTCGGCAGGAGCTGATCGCGCAAGAGGGGCACACAGGCGTTCTCGGTGTCCCCGATCCAGTTCTCCCCATCGCTGAAGTGAAACGCATAGATATTCCAATGCTCTGGGGAGTAGCGCCGATCGATCACGCGATTGCACAGCTCATACGCGGAGCTGATCCGCGTGCCTCCGCCGGTGCTTAAACTATAAAAGTCCTCTTCGGAGACCTCTTGGGCTTCGTAGTCGTGTAAGATATAGACCCGCTCGACGTTCGTATAGTGTGTGCGTAGCCATAAATCGATCCACCAGTTCTCTTGACGGATGATCTCGGTCTTCTCCCCGGACATCGAGCCGGAGGCGTCGCGCATGAAGATAATCACACAGTTGGCTTCGGGCTTCTCGCTGGGCTGGCCGTAGAGATACCGCATGTCTTCTTTGATCGGGGTCACGATGACCGTCTCGTGCCGCCCTCGAGGAGGGCTCATGAGGAGCTGGCGCAGGAGCCCCTTGCGAAAGGCGCGACGCTTCATCAAGAGCGCCTGCGGGCCTACGGTCGAGACGTCTTCGTACTCTTCGTCGCCGCTGAGCACGTGACGGTAGCCCTTGGGCTGGATACGCGGGAGTTCGAGCTCCTCCCCTAAGATCTCGGCGAGCTCCCGGACTTCGATCTCGACCTCGCGGAAGTGGGGCCCCGGCCCGTAGCCGGCCTGGCCGTCCCCGCTCTGCATGGGATCGAACTGAATGGGCTCGCCGATCTCCCCCTCACCGACCCCGATGCCCCCTTGCTCGTGCGGGTCGTAGCGAAACTGCGGGATGCGAATCGCCTTGATAGGGACCTTCACGATATCGCCGCCCTTCTGCCCCACAATCGAGCCCGTCTCGATGAGTTCTTTTAAGTGCTTTCTGATCTCACCGCGCACGATTCTTTTGAAGCGCTCAAGGTCTTTCAAGATGCGCTTGGCCATGGGGGTCACCGCCTCGCTCTGTTATGGGACGCGGCTTTCGCGCTTGGCCAGCTCCTCACGGGCGACCTCCGCGCCGGCATAGTCGATGACGTTCTCTGCGCAGACGTCGCAATAGCCGTACTCCTTCTTGAGGCGCTCGATCCATTCGGCCTTGCGCCGCTTATGCTCAGGATCGGTCGTCTTATCGCTGACCATCGCGGTGAAGTTAATATTGTGCTTCTTGTCCTCCCAGAGCTTCTTCTCGAGAGCTCTTCTCAAGCGATCGTTGTGCTCAGGGCTGAAGGGCTCACCCTTGCGTGCCCGCTCGCTGATCCAGTTGGAGATCTCTTGCCGGAAATCGTCCTTCTGCGCCTCGGTGATCCCGATCTGCTTCTCGATAGATCTCATAAACTCTTCGTCGGGTTCCATCTCCTCGCCGGTGTAGCGATCCTCGACTTTTTCGTCGTTGAGATAGGCCATGACGTGATCTAAGTATTTCTGCCCAACTTGACGGAGCTCTTCTGGGTCGTGGCTGATGACGCGCCGCACCTCCTCTTGACAGATAGCCGAGAGCTCCTCTTTGACAAGCTCAATATACTCTTTGTACTCTTCGATGCGATTCTCGTCCACGCCAGGGTGGTGCGGCAGGTTATCTTCGAGCATGGCCAACACGCGATAGGGATTGATACATCCTTCGACGTCGTTGACCAACGCCTTGCTGATCATGTCGATCACATAGCGTGGGCTGATCCCAAAGAAGCCCTCTTTGTCTTTGGCTTCATCAAGGAGCTTCTTGACGTCCACAGAGCGATTGGGGATGGACTCGCCATCGTAGATCTTCGCTTTCTGCAAGATCGAAATATCTGCGCTGGGCTCCTCAAGCCGGGTAAGCACTGCCCACAACGCAGCCATCTCGAGCGTGTGCGGAGCGATATGCTTGCCCCAGACGCGATTCTTCCCAAAGAACTTTCTGTAAATCTTCTCCTCGTCGGACTTGCGCAGCACGTAGGGGATATCGATCTTGCGAGTGCGGTCGTTGAACGCCTCCATCTTCTCGTTGCTCTTGACCCGCCTGTATTCGGGGCTGTTGGTGCGCCCTAAAATGACCGTATCGATATCGATGCGCGGGTTCTTCTTAGGCTTGATGACGTGCTCTTGAGTGGCGTGCAAGAAGTCATACAAAAATTCTTCTTGGAGCTTTAAGAGCTCTTCGCCGTCGAAGATCCCCCGGTTAGCGATGCACAACTCGCCGTCGTAGTTGAACGCTCTGGGATCGGAGTCGCTGCCGTAAATCTGAACCAATCGCCA
>CAZODX010000057.1:0-1824 GCA_964578715.1 uncultured Thermotogae bacterium
CCTCTTAGGGGAGGGGCTGGGGGTGAGGCTCCTGAATGCTCTCTAAAATCGCCTGAACGTGGCGACGGATCGTCTCATCAGCGAACGCAGTGGGACCGGCGACGCGCAGGCGCTCGCTATACGGCAGCGCGGCGATCACAGGAATATCTAAGCCCTCGCAAACAGCACGCAGCTCCCCAGGCTCGCGGATCTTATTCGCAACAGCGAAGATCCTCTTGACCCCGATCTGCTCAGCTAACGCGCGAATGCGCCGAGCTGTGATCACGCTCGCGCCGTCGGGCTCGACCACGATGAGCAGCGCGTCGACCCCCTGCGCTGTTGCGCGGCCCAAGGGCTCCAGCCCCGCTTCAAAATCTAAGAGAATGAGTTCATTGCGTTCGAGCACCAGGTGCTGTAAGAGACTCTTGAGGAAGGTATTTTGCGGGCAGGCGCAGCCGCCCCCGCCCTGACGGATCGGCCCCATCACTAACAGCTTTATTCCGTCTCGCTCGACGGCGAAGCGTTCCGGGATGTCGTCAACCTTGGGGTTGAGCTTAAGAAACCCTTCCAAAGAACCCAGGCGCTCTTCCATGAGCTCGTGCAGCTCTACCAGAGGGGCAATCTCCTCAAGGAAGCCGAGAGCGAGAGCTAATGTGGGATTTGGGTCGGCGTCCACAGCCAAGACGCGCTTCCCATGCGAGACGGCTTCTTTCGCTAAGAGGGCACAGAGCGTCGTCTTGCCCACCCCGCCCTTGCCGGAGATCGCAATCTTCATGGTCTTTGCATTTTAGGCGAACTTCCCCTGCCAAGACCATGATTAGGATCAGATCAAAAGATAGCCAAAATCAAAATTTCTCCCATCTGTGCTGAGCATATGAAGTGTTATATAGAAAAAATCGAGAGTTGCCGTGCTGTCAGGGCGGAGCATATACTTAAGCTGTCATGAGTGAAGAATCCGACGTAACACGTGTGAAGATCGTCATTCACGGGGCAGTTCAAGGGGTAGGCTTCCGCCCGTTCGTCTATCGGCTCGCGACCGAGCTGAGCTTAACCGGCTGGGTGCTCAACTCCGCCCAAGGGGTCTTCATCGAAGTCGAGGGAACAAAAGAGAAGCTCGACGAATTCCTTCGCAGGCTGGAGCGCGACAAGCCGCCCAGAGCCTTCATCCAGAGCTTAGAGCCTTCATGGCTCGACCCCGTCGGGTATAAGTCTTTTGAAATCCGTCATAGCGACGAGTCGGGACAAAAGATAGCTTTTATTCTCCCAGACATCGCAACCTGCTCAGAGTGTCTGCGCGAGATCTTCGACCCTAACGACCGACGCTATCGCTACCCCTTCACGAACTGTACGAATTGCGGCCCGCGTTTTTCTATCATTGAAGCCCTGCCCTATGATCGCCCCAACACGACTATGAAAAAATTCCCCATGTGCCCCGCCTGCCAAGCCGAGTACGAAGACCCATTAAATCGGCGTTTTCACGCCCAGCCCAACGCTTGCCCTACGTGCGGGCCGCACCTAGAACTATGGGATCGCCAAGGCGCGGTGCTCGCCACCCACGACGATGCGCTGCGCCAAGCCGCCCACGCCGTGCGTGAAGGACAGATCGTCGCGGTAAAGGGCCTGGGTGGGTTCCATCTCATCTGCGACGCGCGCCACGAAGAAGCCGTGCAAGAACTGAGGCGCCGCAAGCACCGCGAAGAGAAACCCTTTGCGTTGATGTACCCCTCGCTGGAGCTTATAAAAGCTCACTGTGAAGTCTCGGAGCTGGAGGAGCGATTGTTACTCTCACCGGAAGCGCCGATTGTGCTGGTGCGAAGAAGACCTCTCCCCCGGCCCCTCCCCGAC
>CAZODX010000057.1:1834-2189 GCA_964578715.1 uncultured Thermotogae bacterium
CTCCCCGACACGGGGAGGGGAGACTTCCCCTTCCCGCCTCGGGAAGAGGGCCAGGAAGTTAGGTCTATCGCCCCATCAGTGGCCCCGCGCAACCCCTATCTGGGCATCATGCTCCCCTACACCCCGCTCCATCACCTATTGATGGCCGAGCTGGGCTTCCCCATCGTCGCTACGAGCGGCAACCTCTCCGACGAACCCATCTGCACCGACGAGCACGAAGCCCTCGAAAAGCTCCATACAATCGCCGATCTCTTTTTGGTGCACGACCGTCCCATCGCCCGTCACGTTGATGATTCAATCGTGCGCATCGTCGGGGGACGCGAGCTGGTGCTGCGCCGCGCCCGCGGCTTTGCGC
>CAZODX010000057.1:2199-5633 GCA_964578715.1 uncultured Thermotogae bacterium
TTCAATTGGACCTCTCCCCCGGCCCCTCCTCGCATCGGGAAGGGGGCCAGGGGGTTAGGTTGGCCGTCGGCGCCCATCTGAAGAACACTATCGCGCTCTCTGTGGGCTCCAACGTCTTCATCAGCCAGCACATTGGAGATCTAGAGACTGCCGAAGCTTCTGGGGCATTTCAGAGAGTTATCACAGACTTTGAGAGACTCTACGAAGCCCGCCCATCGGTGATCGCTCACGATCTCCACCCGGACTATCTTTCGACCAAGTACGCTCACGCCCGCAAGCTCCCCACCGTGGGCGTGCAGCATCACTATGCTCATGTGCTCTCGTGCATGGCCGAGAACGAGCTGGACGGCCCAGTGTTGGGGGTCTCATGGGACGGGACAGGCTACGGGCTCGACGGCACGATCTGGGGCGGGGAATTTCTGCTCGCAACAAAAGAGTCTTTTGCGAGAGTCGCCCATCTGAGAAGATTTCGTCTGCCCGGCGGCGAGCAAGCGATCAAAGAGCCCAGACGAACAGCCCTGGGCGTGCTCTACGAGCTCTACGGCGACGCTATGGTGCACGAGTGCGCGGATCTTGCTCCGTTGCGGAGCTTCTCGCGCTCAGAGCTTGCGCTTCTCCAGACGATGCTCCAGAAGAATCTGAACAGCCCTGTGACGTCAAGCGCCGGACGGCTCTTCGACGCCATTGCAGCAATAGTCGGGCTGCGTCAGATCGCGCGCTTTGAGGGCCAAGCCGCAATGGAGCTTGAATTTGCCTTGCACGGCATCGAGACAGACGAGAGCTATGCGTTTGCTCTCTCGCAAGAGACACTCGACTGGGGCCCGATGCTCTTGGGTATTCTCAGCGATGTGCGCGCGGGCGTCTCGCATGGTAAGATAGCCGCGAAGTTTCACAATACTTTAGTCGAGATGATCGTCGCCGTGGCGCGACGCACGGGAGAAGAACGAGTCGTGCTGACCGGAGGTTGCTTCCAGAACAAATATCTGACGGAGCGAGCGATCACACGGCTCCGTGAAGAGGGCTTTCGCATCTATTGGCATCAAAGAGTGCCGCCCAACGACGGCGGGATTGCGCTTGGACAGATCGTCGCAGCCTTACAAGGGAGGTCCTAACATGTGCCTTGCCGTTCCGGGGAAGATCATCAGCATCAGCGAGAACGATGACCCCATTCTCCGAACGGGGAAAGTCAGCTTCGGCGGCATTGTGAAAGAAGTCAATCTCGCCTACGTGCCCGAAGCCCAAGTCGGCGATTATGTCATCGTGCATGTGGGCTTTGCCATCAGCAAGCTCGATGAAGCTGAAGCGCAAAAAGTCTTTGAGTATCTGCGCGAGATGGGCGAGCTCCAAGAGCTGAATCCGTCCTGATAAATATCAGAGATTCCCCTGATAGAAATCATTGCCAAAACCGTCCTAGACCGGCTACCTTGGTAGCGAAGATCAAGAGAAGAGGAGCCGGTCATGCACCTGAGAAGATTGAGCCGACGGACGTTTCTCAAGGCCGCCGTAGCGACAAGTGCGGCTACAGCAGTGCTCTCTCACTGGCCACGGTCGGGCTAGGGCATCCAAGAAGGGGCTACACCCGCCCAAGAGCGCTGGGTCAAGAGCGTTTGCTTGCAGTGCCCTGCAGCGTGTGGGATCATGGTGCGCGTCGTCAAGGATAGCTTGGGCGAGCGCGCTGTCAAGATCGAGGGCAACCCTAATCATCCCAGCAACCAAGGGGGAATCTGCCCTAAAGGGCACATCGGGCTGCAAATTCTCTACGATCCGGACCGGCTCCAGGGCCCGCTGCGTCGCGTCGGCACGCGCGGCGAGGGCAAGTGGGAGCCCATCAGTTGGGAAGAAGCCCTCCAGATCGTGACCGAGCGCTTGAAGAAGCTGCGCGAGCGAGGCGAGCCCCACAAACTCGTCATCATGTCCGGGCGCAACCGCGGCCAGATGGGCGCGCTCATTGATAGATTCTTATCTGTTGAGCTTTGGCGCCGGGTTTATTGAGGCGTGGCGGCCCACCGTCAGACTGCTGCGGGCCTTCGGGCACATGAGACGGGGCCGGCCCATCCGCGCCAAGATCGTCCAGATCGAAACGAGATTCTCCGTGACGGCCGCCAAGGCCGACGAGTGGCTCCCCATCAACCCCGGCACCGACGGCGCTTTGGCGTTAGCCATCGCTCACGTCATCGTCACGGAAGGGCTGTATAACAAGAAATTCGTGGAAGAGCACACCTTGCGGACTTGATCTTGCCTGATCACACCTATCTGGAGCGCTGGCACGATGACGTGATCTACCCTAGCTTAGGATACCCTGTCTACGCGGTGCGTCAGCCCGTGATAGCCCCCCTCTACAACACAAGAAACACCGGGGATCTCTTGATCGAGCTTGCCCATCGGCTGGGCGGCACAGTGAAAGAGTCCTTCCCGTGGAAGGACTTTCTCGAATTGATTCAATTTCGTGCCCGGGGGATCTACGAGTCGGGGCGGGGTAACATCCGAGCGAATAGTTTTGAAGAGTTCTGGCAGAAGCTGTTAGAAGTAGGCTTCTGGACTGACCCGCCCTATCCGTTTGGGCAGTGGGAGCGCGTCTTCAAGACCCCTAGCAAAAAGTTCGAGTTCTTCTCGCAGAAGCTCGCCCATACTTTAGAAGACCTAGCCAAAAAGAAAGCCGAGCACGAAGGAATCCCCGAAGAAGAAGCCCTGGACAAGATCTTAACAAGACTGAAGATCACAGCCCGCGGCGATGCTGCGTTCATGCCCCATTACGAGGAGCCGCGCTTCGTGGGCGATCCCAAAGAGTACCCGCTCTATCTGAACACGTATAAACTGATGGCCCATGCCGAGGGGCGCGGGGCGAATTCCCCCTGGCTGCAAGAGATCTTAGGCACCCACGTGGGCCGCCGCTGGGAGACCTGGGTCGAGATCAACCCCACGACCGCCCAGAAACTGGGGATTTCTGAAGGCGATTGGGTCTGGGTCGAATCCCCCCTGGGCAAGATCAAAGTGCGCGCCAAGCTCCATCCCGGTGCCAAGCCCGACGTCGTCAACATCCCCTTTGAGCGCGGGCACCGGTCTTATGGGCGCTGGGCCGTGGGCTCCGGCGCCAATCCCAACGCGGAGAACACCGTGCCGTTTGCTGGGCCGTTAGAACGCCAGCACAACCCTGACAAAAGCCCACATCGCCCGCCCAGGCGCCAAGGCCCCGAAGTCCGCCCCGTCGGCGTGGTCGAAAAGTGCACCTTCTGCATCCATCGTCTCGAGAAAGCCAAACAGAAAGCCAAAGCCGAAGGCCGTGAGGTCCGCGACGGCGATTACGTCACGGCGTGCACGCAGACGTGTCCGGCCAAAGCGATCTATTTTGGAGATCTAGACGACCCCACCAGCGAGGTCTATAAGCTGTCGCGCTCGCGCCGCGCGTTCCGATTATTAGAAGAGCTGGGCACCGA
>CAZODX010000057.1:5733-8018 GCA_964578715.1 uncultured Thermotogae bacterium
TGCGCTTGGGACTAGGAGGCTTTTGGCGTTGGCCATCCCCGTGTTGGGGTACTTTCTCTTCGCCGAGCTGCTCACGGTAACGTTCGCTGCCGATATGTTCTTGTGGCGGGGGTCTATGCGATCGGGGTGCTCTTCTTTGTCGTGTGCTCCAAGCTCTTCCCGCTGGTGGAGCTAGAGGAGCCCAAAGGGGGCTGAGGGAGATGGCAGTAGGCCGGCGAGAGTTTCTCACAGCCCCGTGGCGCGTGCTCTCTTCGCGGGCTGGACGGATCACGATTGACTCAGCCCGGTGCACCCTGTGCGGGGCCTGCGCGGATCGCTGTCCCGAGGGGGCGCTGGCGCTTGCAGGAGCTCCCCATGCTCTTCAGATTCTCTTCGATACAACGCGGTGCACCGCGTGCGAAGCGTGTCTGATCTGCCCGGAGCAGGCTTTGCATCTTGAGCTGCTTGAGGAGCGTCCCACGCAGGGCACTCCGACGATCTTGGTGGAAGACACGATGCTCCGCTGTAGTCGGTGCGGAGGGGAGGTAGGGCCAGCGCGGTTGATCGCCAAGATTCTCAAGTCCCCCCAAGAGTTGCTCTGCCCCACGTGCCGGATAATGAGAGCCTCTGGCATGAGGGCCTAGCCGTTGGGGACGGCATAGCCGGCTTCATCAAGCATCTGCAGAAGCTGCTCGCGATTTTTTTGGTGCTCCTCACGGAAGAGCGGCCGACACTGCTCGATCTTCACGGACTCATTGACGAGCTTGGTGGCAAACGCCATGCACGTTGGCTCGCCGCATTCGCGACAATTGGTCTTGGGCAAGAGCTTATAGATTGTGATAACAGTGAGCTTGGCGCGGCTCTTGTAGCTGGGCTCGATCTCGCCCCGGCGCTCATAGGTTCTGTTAATCAGATCCCTCAGGCGCTCCAGGACTTTTTCGGCTTCTTCTTGATTTTCTAATCTTGTGACGATCACTTTGCGAGGGTGGAGGGTGATCCCGCGCCCGCCCAGCTTAAAATTGAGCGTCTGATGGGTCTGATCGTAGATCGTGCCCTTGAGCACCGCATTGAGATACGGGAAGACCAGGCTGATGTCGTCGCTCAGCTCTGCTGTAGCTGTGACGGTCTCGATCTCGCCGGGATGGCACGGCGGGAAGAACGTCTCAATCTTGAGAAACTCTTTGAGCAGCATCGCTGTATTCCCTCACGACTTGTAACGCCCAAGGCAAACTGAGCAGCATCAGCAACGTCATGATAACAGCCGAGCTGACACACCAAATGCAGACCGCCCCAATGACAAACGGCTCCAAATACGTGAGATAGATCGAGAAGAGCACGCCAAAGAGCGTCATACCTAAGACGAACAGCGGCGCATACGCCGCAAACCATCCCGACCCCCACCGCCCCCACAGCCACACCCCAAGAATAGCAATATAGCCGATGACGCCAAGAACACCGATGGGAAGCACGCCGAAGAGCTTCGCGTAGGGACTGCTCTGCACGGTATTGCAGTCCCCCACAGGGCCGCAGAAGGCCGCGACGGCTTGGGTCTCCACGTACGCTAAATACCCCGCTATGGCCATGCCCAGGACAGATAACGCCACAAAAGCCCTCTCACGCCATGGCGCAGACGATCCCACAGAAGCTCCTTGCATGGCACGGATTATCTGGATGACAACGTAGATCACGGCCAAAATCATCCCAATGAGGACGGCGATAGCCAACTCAAACCCGCGGGAGAGCGTCCCTTCAGGAAGTGGCCCCAGCTCTGGAGCAGCTACAACACTGATAGCCAGACGCATCACTCACCCCTTCTGCGCACAGTATATCTTAATTGATCCGTCACTCTTGTTTCAAGGCGTTGTCTGCGTACGCTACTTCTCAGAGAGTAAGCGCTTCAGCTCCTCTTCTGAGGGCACATGCCCGCTGAGCTTCACTTCGCCATCAATCGCGACTGCCGGCGTAAACATCACGCGCCGCCGCGCGATCTCCATCATGTCGTAGACATGGATGATCTCCGCTTGGATGCCGAGCTCCTGCACGACTTTCTAGACCCTGCGCTCTGTCTCGAAGCACTTGGGACAGCCGCTGCCTAAGATCTCGATCTTCATCTCTCTTCTCCTTTCTGACCTCTCCCATAGCCCCTTCCCTTTAGGGAAGGGGTTGGGGTTAGGTCTTGAAGAGCGCCAGCGCCGGCCCCGGCCCCATCCCCAGCTTCATTAACGTATCTACGAATGGCGCTTCGGTCATGGTCGCAATGACGCTCCCGATCAGCGTCGCCAGAAACGACGCGCTCAGGCTCGACC
>CAZODX010000058.1:0-2235 GCA_964578715.1 uncultured Thermotogae bacterium
GCTCCTGGCTCTCGCTTGCCGCCAAAGGGGTGATCCTAGCTACAGTCTTAGAACAAGAACCCGATCAAGACACCCGCCAAGCCTGCAACTAACGCAATGAGCGCTAGGCTGTTGGCGCCCTCGACAGCCGCCTTGGCTTCTTGGGCTTCTTTCTTGGCTTGTGCCAGCTGCGCCTGCAAGTCCTTGGTCTTCTCCGCCACAGCTTGCTGGACAAGTGCTTTGACATCCGGCATCTCCGGCGCCGGCTGTGGCGCACCGAGCTTGGCGATCCGATCTTGCAGCTCGTTGATCTTGATCTTCAACGACTCAATATCGATCAAGAGCTTGCTGAACCCGTCCATCAGCTGGCTGAACTTCTTGGCTGTCTCTTCGTCGCGGGCCTCAGCAGCATCGAGCCGGCCCGAGAGCTTGCTCGCTGTCTCTTGGAGCATCGCCACGAGGTCGTGCAGTCGCGCGAAGTTCCCCTCAAGGCTGCTGATGCGGCTGGTCAGCTCGCCCACAGAAGACTGGATGGTCACGACCACTCCTGGAACGCTCGTAAGCTGCTCGAGCTGTTGGCCGTGTTTTACTAAAGTCTCCTCGATGCGGCCGACGCGGACGCTCAAGTTCGCAGTCGTGTCCTGGAGGCCCCTCACCAAGGGGGTAAGAGCCTGGAGCTTGCCCACCTGATCGGTGAGCGCCGCTAAGCCCTTCTCCATAGCCTCAACGCGATTGCTCAGCGTGCCCACCGTCCCCTGTAAATTGATGACGAGCGCCTGCATCCCCGCGAGCTTCTCCAACTGATCGCGCAGCTGGCTGATGGCCAATTCGTTGGCCTTAGTGCGGCTGGCGATCTCCCCGACGCTGTACTTGAGATCCATGACTTGCTGGGGCAGCTCGGCGAGTTGCTCGACCGTCCCTTCCAAGTTACTGATCCGTCCACCAAGCTTCTTGAGATCGAACGAGAGATCTTTGGCCAGCTGTTCTACGGCAAAGAGACGTGGCCGGATGTTCTCGATCTCGCCGGTGCCGGCTTGGGTGAGCTTCTGCAGCTCGATGGAGAGCGACTTGACCACGGCTTCCAGCTCTTTGAGCTGTTTCTCGAGCTGAGCCACCTTATCCTTGATGCTCTTGTCGTCCTGGGCCGACACAGTCGCCCCTAGGCCTAAGAGCATCGCCACGAGCAGGAATATCACAATCCTGCCGAACCATGTGCGATTCCGCATTGGTCTATCCCCCCTTTAGCGTTGGCTTGATTGTACGCCGCCCCCTGCCCAAAGACAGTGACGGCTATTACATAGTCTATAGACATCTATTCCCCCCCAGAGTGAACTAGGACGGTAGTGTACACAACGGTTCGAGCGTGATTTTCATTACAGCAAGGGGCTTTTTATGAAAAACCCCTCTCAAACGCCCTTGCTTGGCTTAGCGCACCTTGGGATTGACCCACCCCCAAGCTCCCTTGGCTTCAAGGGCAACAGGGGCCGTTTTACGAGACGATGGCTTAAAAACACCGATACACAGCGAGATTTTGTCGAAGGGCAAACTCTGTAGTGACGTCCGTTAACAAAAATTAACGGACGTAGTGCAGCATTATATAGATCACCAACCCGGTCACGGAGACGTAGAGCCAGATAGGGAAGGTGAGACGAGCGATCTTTTTATGCTGTACGAAGTCGCCGCGCAGTGCCCGCCGCAGCGTGACCAGAACGAAGATGGGCGTGAGGGCAGCCAAGGGGGTGTGCGTCCATAATACTGATAAGTACAGGGAGCGAGCCGGGCCGGTGTAGGGCGTCGGGCCGGTACTCGCGTAGCGTATTATATACAGAACTAAAAAGAGCACAGAGAATCCAAACGCGGTCACCATGCACTTTTTGTGATACTCGCGCTGCCCGCACTTGATAAAATAAAGCCCCAGCAATATTAAAATCGCACTCAAGAAGTTGAGCGCCGCGTTGGCAGTGGGAATGAGCTCGATCATGGCTGGGCTCCGTCTAGGAGTCAAGTACGATCAACAAGAAGACGAGCGCTAGATAGAGCATCGAGGAGAGAAAGAGCGTCTTGCTTGTAGCGGGGCTTGGGGAGCGCCAGTCCCGCCACGCCAGATAGATAAACCCGATCCCGAGCAGCGTTGCGCCTACAGCGTAGAAGACCCCGACGACTCCTAAAATATACAGCCAAAGACTCACGAGCACGAGTGCCAGCGCGTAGAAGAAGCTGCGCCGGCGCGTGGCGTCCTGGCCAACGACTACCGGG
>CAZODX010000058.1:2286-5916 GCA_964578715.1 uncultured Thermotogae bacterium
CCGCCGATCTCCGTGCACCACGGAGAGGTCCGCTTGAGCCAGCGCGTGTACACAAGCGCATAGAAGAGAATCGCAAAGAGCGCCAAGCCCGCAGCAAGCAGATTGGCTCCCCAGGCGAGCACCACAAAAGAGCTGATCGTCAACGCGATCCCAAAGAGCGCCACCGGAAGGGGCTGGACGCGCCCCGCAGGCAGCGGGCGCGAGCGCGTGCGCGCCATGAGCGCATCTATATCACGATCTATGAGACAATTCAAGACCCCGGCAGCCGATGCCGCCAGCCCCGTCCCCACCATAGTAATGACAAACAGCCCCAGCGAAAATGACTCTCGCGCCGCCACCCAAAACGCGGCAGCCGTCGTGACCAAGACCAAGAGCGTGATGCGCGGCTTGGTCAGCGCCAGATAGTCTGAGAGCGCCCGGCGCAGAACTGCTCGTTGAGCAATGGTCATCATGATGCTCGCACCTCTGCTACACGGGCATAGCTGGGCCAGGCGCGCACCGTCAGCACGATCTGTGTGCTCAGCAGTGCCAGCGCCCCCGCCAAGTGCAGCATCGCGACGATGGGATTCAACAACGACCAGACCGTCAAAACCCCCAGGGCGATCTGCACAAGAACAAGCACCACCGAGCTTATCCCCAAGACTGCATAGCCCGACTTGATCGCCCGCGCTGCCGTGAGAGCGACAACACCAAGGACGAGCAACGCGAGGAGTCTATGCGACCACTGATGCGCAATAGGGCTGATCGCCAAGTTTGGGAAGAACGTCAAGAAGGGCCAGAGGGGCAGGGCCATCCCTGCCTGGCTGTGGCGCACATACGCCCCCAGTACTGCTTGGAGATAGATCAGGATCACCGACGCGAGCGCCCAGCGGTGCACCTCCGCAGGAGTCTGGAGGGAGGCCGGCGCGTGGGCTTTTGTCGCGAGCACAACAAGCACCCCAAAGAGCAACGTCCCCAACGCGAAGTGCGCCGTCGAGATCGCCTTGGGCAAGTCGAGCAAGACCGTGATGCCTCCAAAGACCCCAACGATGATGACGAGCACGAACGAATAGAGCGCAAGCTTCAGAAACGCGCGTTCGCGCCGCCACGCCACGAGCGCCGTCGCGACAATACTCAGCCCAACAAAAACCGCGAAGAGCCGATGCGTCCACTCGATGACCAACGCCGGGTCCGTGAGCGGCGGGAAGAGCTGCCCTCGACACAAGGGCCAGTGAGGGCCACACCCCATCCCCGACTCCGTCCCACTCACGATATTGCCAAAGAGCAGATGCCCAAATGTTATCAAGACCGTCGCGATGCTCAGCCGACGAAACAGCCCTGAAGCCTGCATATCAATTGAGCGAGGGAGGTGCGCTGTCGGAGTGTGACGCCCTCCACGCTTTGTACAGAAAATACCCGATGACCCCTAGCGCGATGAACGGGATCGGAAGTAAGATATACATCCCCCAGGCGTTAGGGCCTAAAGACTCGAAGATGCTCTTGCGCAGCTCGTGATCTAACAGTATCGTGAGCATCGGGCTCACCTCCCAAAGAAGAAAGCGCGCACATCGAAGACGTACCCGCCCTCGGCCATCACGAACGCCGTCAGCGCCAAGATCAACAGCGGCGGCAGCAAGATCGCATACACCAAACTGAGTCGCTCAAAGCGCACATGCATAAAGTAACTGACGATCAGTCCGGCCTTCAGCAGTGCGAACGCCGTGATCAGAAACCACGCAAGCTCTTTGGGACGCACCTCAAAGTAGTCGACCAAGTACGACATGGTGCTCAACAAGAAGAGCAAGCCCCACACGATCAGATAGACTTTGATAGGGTGATGCTGCTCGCCTGAGTGTTCCATGTCTCTGCCCCCCTTCAGAAGAGATAGAAGAACGCGAAGATGAAGACCCACACCAAGTCCACGAAGTGCCAATAGAGCCCGGCGATCTCGACGCGCTGATAGCCGATCTTTTCATAGGCGCCGCGCAGGACTTGCGAAGCAATGATAGCCAAATAGATCACGCCGGCGGTGACGTGCAGCCCGTGGAAGCCCGTGATCATGAAGAACGACGAGCCGAACTGCGGCGCCCCCAGGGGGTTTGTCCAAGGGCGAAAGCCCTCACGGATGAGCTTCGTCCACTCGAAGGCCTGCATACTCACGAACGTCAGCCCCAACAGCGCCGTAAGAGCCAGAAAGAGCGCGGCCTTGGCGCGGTTGCGCTCGTAGCCGTACTTGACGGCGATGGCCATCGTCCCGCTGGAAGAGATGAGCACAAAGGTCATGATCGCGATGAGCAAGAGCGGGACTTCGCTCTCTCCGATGTGCAACGCGAAGACTTTTGCCGGATCGGGCCAGGGAAGCGTGGCGCTCATGCGTGCTGCGGCATACGCCGAGAGAAACGACCCAAAGACAAACATGTCGCTGATGAGGAAGATCCACATCATTGCCTTGCCCCAGTTGACTTTGAACGTCTGCCGATCCGACGACCAATCTGCGACAAGGTCGCGCAGCCACCGGGGCCAAGCCCGTGCTCGGCCTTCAAGAGATTCTGTCTGTTGCGCCATCATGCACCTCGCTTGGTATGTCTTATGTCAACACGATCAGAGCAAAGAGCACCACCCACACAGCGGTGAGAAAGTGCCAGTACGTCACAAAGAGCTGGAATCGTTCTCGCGTGCGCACCGTCCACGCGGCGACGATCAACCCGCCGAGCAGGTGCGCCCCGTGCACGGCCGTCAAGAGATAGAAGAAACTGCTCGACGGATTTGCGCTGAGAAAGTATCCGAGCTTCTGCAGGACGAGCCACGCCCAGACCTGTCCCACGAAGAAGAGCGCGCTGAGCACCGCGCCGGCGACAACCCCAAGTCGAACGCTTCTGATATGGCCTTGGCGATCTGCCACAAGAGCCCAGTGAAACGCAGCACTGCTGAGGAGCAAGATCGCCGTGTTCACCCAGAGCAGTCCCGGCTTGGGCAGCGAATGCCAATCCGAAGAGCCCATGCGCACAATGTACGCGCTGATCAATGCGGCGAAGACCATCGTCGCCACGGCGAGGAAGAGCCATAGCCCCACCCGCCCCGGCGTCATCAGATCTCGATGCCCGTTCGTGAGATTGTGCTTGGCGATCATAGAGCTAGCTCACTGTGCGTAGAGCGCCCACGGGGACCGTCTGCGCAGGTGGCACGTTCTGCGGGATGAAATCGCGCTCCGCCCCAGGGACGCTGTAGTCATACGCCCAGCGATAGACGGTGGGCGTCTCGGCGCCCCAGTTGCCATGCGGGGGCGGCGTCGTGGGCGTCTGCCATTCGAGCGTCGTGGCCTCCCAGGGGTTAGCTGGGGCCCGCCGGCCGCGCACGGCGCTCCAGATCAAATTTCCCAGAAAGAGCAGTTGCACCGCCCCGACGGTCAACGCCGCTATGGTGATGATCACATTCAGCGTATGGGTCTGGGGTGGCAAGTATTGCAACACATTAAAATCAAAGTAGCGCCGCGGGACCCCCAAAATCCCCAATAAGAACATGGGGAAGAAGATCGCATACGCGCCGACGAACGTCACCCAAAAGTGCAGCTTGCCCAGGGTCTCGTTGAGCATTCGGCCCGTCACCTTGGGGAACCAGTGATAAATCCCTCCCAAGATCGCCATGAGCGCC
>CAZODX010000058.1:5926-7951 GCA_964578715.1 uncultured Thermotogae bacterium
CCCAATGATAAATGTGCTGATCCAGCCGATGCCAAAGAGCATCGGGGTGTTGAAGCGAATATTCCCGCGCCAGAGCGTGAGCAGCCAATTATAGACTTTTACTGCCGAAGGGATAGCAATAATCAGCGTGCTCACGGCAAAGAAGAACCCGAAGTACGGGTTCATGCCGCTCACGAACATGTGATGGGCCCAGACGATAAAGCCGATGAACGCGATGGCCGCCATGGCGATCACCATAGCTTTATAGCCGAAGATCGGCTTGCGCGCGTGGGTAGAGATTAAGTCTGAGGCGATGCCCATCGCCGGAAGGATGACGATATAGACTTCGGGGTGCCCGAAGTACCAAAACAGATGCTGGAAGAGCAAGGGGTTGCCGCCCTCTCTGGGAAGCTGTTGGCCAAAGAGCGTTACCGCGGGGATGAAGAAGCTTGTCCCTAAGAGATTGTCGAACAAGAGCATCACCCCGCCGACAAAGAGCGCCGGAAATGCAAACAGAGCCATAATCGAAGCGATGAAGATTCCCCACACCGACAGGGGCATCCGCATCAACGTCATCCCCTTGGTGCGACACTGCAAGACGGTCGTCACATAATTCAAACCGCCCATGGTCGCTGCGGCAATAAAGATGACGAGAGAGATCAGCATCAATTTGATGCCCCAGCCCGAGCCGGGTGCAGCGTTGGGCAGCGCGGACAAGGGCGGATAGAGCGTCCAGCCTGCGCCCGTGGGGCCTCCCGGCACGAGAAACGCTGCCATCAGCACGATCACCGAGAGCAGATAGACCCAGTAGCTGAGCATATTTAAGAACGGGAAGGCCATGTCGCGCGCCCCGATCATCAACGGGATGAGATAGTTCCCAAAGCCCCCCAGCAAGATCGCTGTTAATAAATAGACGATCATGATCATGCCGTGCTGGGTGAGCATCTGATAATACGAGCCGGGGTTGAGGAACTGAAACGCTCCGGGGAAGCCCAACTGTAAACGAAGCAGCCACGAGAGCACCAGCCCAAAGAGCCCGATGAGCAGGGCTGTAATCGTGTATTGGATCGCGATCACTTTATGGTCTTGGCTGAAGATATATTTTGTCCAGAAGCTCTGAGGATGCTTGTGATGGCTCATAAGAGACTGATCTGCCTCCTAGGGTTTGACGGTGGCGGCGACGGTGGGTTGCTTGGCCAGCCACTCTTGGAATTTTTCTGCGCTTTCGACGATGACGGGGCTTTGCATTCTATGGTGGCCGATGCCGCACAGCTCGGCGCAGACGGCTTGGAATCTCCCCTCGACCGTGGGGATGAACCAATAGTGAGTGACCATGCCGGGGACGGCGTCCATCTTGGCGCGAAAGCTGGGGATAAAGAAGCTGTGCAGCACGTCTTTGGCGCGAATCTGTAAGAGCACAGGGCGCCCGACGGGCAGATGGAGTTCAGTATACGAGAGCACATCGTCTTGAGCCGCAGGGTCGCTGAGATCAATCCCAAAGAGATTTTTGGGGCTGATGAGTTTGGGGCTGGCTCGCCCGAGTTTGCCGTCGGGACCGGGATAGCGATACGTCCAGCGCCATTGCTCTCCCACGACTTCGATAGTGTACGCATCGCGCGGCGGGCTGATAAAGCGCGAGTACGCAAAGAGCCCCGGCGCAAGCAAAATAATAATGCCCAGCGCTGTCACCCCGATGAGAATCTTTTCGATCTTGGGGTTATCGGGGATGAACTGGGCCCGGCCCTGCTCGCGCGCGCGGTAACGCACCACAAAGTACGCCAAGACAAGATTGAGCGTGACAAAGGCGATCCCGATCACCGCGAGCGTGATGAGCAATGCGCCGTCTATCTCGTTCCAATTTGACGCTAACGGCGTGAACCACCAGATGCCACTGGCCGTCAGGATCAACGCTCCAAGCACGATCACGACCAAGATACCAGCGGTCAACACGGCGTGCATAAGTTATTCGGACTCCCCCAGCTCATGTGTGATATACCTCATAGTTGAAGCTGATCTACGACAGGGAAGATTATAGCTGGTGTCACA
>CAZODX010000059.1:0-7586 GCA_964578715.1 uncultured Thermotogae bacterium
CCGCCGCGCATCCGCACGTAGACCCACTTCCACCGGCTGATCTCTCTGTTCTTCATGGCCCCTCCTTTCGGGCGACGGGCCGGTCGCCCCTACCATCGGTTATACACGATCACGGGGGCCAAGTATGTAATGGAGATTGCCAATGCTCGCTCGTGCCGTCTCGCTCGCACAGATTTGTCGCGCGGCTCCAGAGAATGCTCTTCTCTAGGAAGTTTCATAGGGCGCTCATAGTATAATGAGCTTTGGATCGCTATTTTAAGTGAATGCCCTTGGGTATTTGCTCCGACTTGACAACGGTTGAAAAATATGCTATATATTATCTCCGGGTTGCATCAGATGGTGACTATGTGAAGACAAGATGCAACGAAACTGAGGATTGGTGACCTATGACCCCAACACAACCTCCTTAGAGGAGAGGGGAAGGGCCTTCGCCGGAGCAACGCTTCGGTTGAGCGGCGACCAGGGTTTTGCCCGCCTTCTCTGGACCAGGCCCTCAGTCGGGCGGGATTTTTCCCCAGTCGTCGACGCGGTTCGACCGAACCGGAAGGCCCGGTCCCTCTTAGACTCTGCCATCCCATCTCATCGCTGACCGCGGGAGAGGGGGGAAGGGGCATAACGCCCCGCGGAGTGAGGGAAGCACCATAAGGGATGGCAGAGGCCCCCTCAAGACCCCGCTGCGCTTGAGGGGGAAGAAGCCGCTCCGCCGGCGTTGCCCTCCGGCGGGGCGGCTCTCTTTCAAGAGACGCTCGTCCTTGTGTTCAGCGCAAAAGACTGCTACTATAAAAGCACATGGCTAAGGTCTTGCACACCGGGGACACCCATATCGGCTTTCGCCAGTACGGCTTGGAAGAACGGCGTGACGACTTCGCCAAAGCATTTCTCCAAGTTGTGCAGCTCGCCCTCGACGAGAAAGTCTCTGCTGTGATTCATGCCGGAGATCTCTTTGAGGACCGCACTCCCGGCGCTGAAGATTTATTAGCGACGCTGCAGGGGCTGTTCACCTTGAAGGACGCGGGCATTTATTTTCTTGGGATCGTGGGCAATCATGAGCAGCGCCGCGGCACCCAATGGCTCGATCTCTTCGCTGAGCTGGGCTTGGCCGTCCATCTGCGCCCGGATCAGCCCTTTGACCTTGAGGGCATACCCGTCTATGGGCTCGATTTCTCCGGGCGCCGCGAGATCACCCCGCCGACGTGTCCGGAGGGGGTCCTGGTCTGCCATCAGCTGCTCGATGCTGTAGAACCCGAGGGCGAGCTGGCTTTAGAGAAGCTTGCCCGCTGCGGGGCCCGCATTGTACTTATGGGAGATTACCATGAGTATCGGGAGTGGCGCGAGCGAGATAAAAACCAAGAGATACTCATCACGTACTGCGGCAGCACAGAGCGCTGGGCACTTGACGAAATTGCTGAGCGCGGCGTCAATATTATCGATTTGAGGAGTGGACGATTAGATCGGCGCCGCCTCAAGACGCGTCGCTTTCTCTACATTCGAGCTGACGAAGACCCCATGCAGCGCTTAGAGACGGCTGACGTGCGCGGTGCCGTCGTCGTGGTCTATTTGGAATCGTCACGATGGACCATCGCGGAGATCGAGAAGCTCGGCTACGAGCGCGGGGCGTTGGCGGTGCGCGTGCGAGATCTTCGCGAAAGCTCCGTGCAGAAAGTCGAGCCTTCTATCGAGATTGAGTGTGGGGACGTGGAGCACGCGGTCACCGAGGCGCTCTCCCGGAAGAATCTTTCGCCTCTGGCACGCGAGATCGATCAGATCATCCGCGATCTGACGATCGCGGACTCCAACGTCGATCAGGAAGTGACGGCCCTTCTGGAGCGGGCATGGCGCGCAAAACCGTAAAAGAACAGAGAGATTTGCTCGATCTATTGAGCAAGGTCCAGCAAGGGCCTGCAGAGCCTGGCCCGGCCCTGCCCGACCGCCTCGCCCACAATCAGCCGCAGCTGGAGAGCCTCGAGATCGAAAATCTCTGGAGCTACAAGCGCGCTGCGGTGCGCTTTGATCCGGGGATCACGGTGATCGCGGGGCCTAACGGCAGCGGCAAATCTTCGCTGTTGGAGAGCATCTTCTTTGCTCTCTACGGCAGCGAAGCGCGCCACGTCATCGGGCGCAGCTTGGATGAGATCGTCCGTATCGGCGCGGACACGGGCTCGGTGAAGCTGGGCTTCTTCTACGGGGGCAAGCGCTATGCAGCGCAGATCGCGCTGCGCCGGCAAGGCGGCACCGTCAAGAGCGAGCGCAGCGGGTGTCAGTTGACGTGCGAGGACGGCTCGGTCTGGGTGGGCATCGAGAACGTCGTGGCGGAGATCGAGCGGCTCTTCGGCATGGATCGCGAGGGCTTCGCTAACTGTGTCTACGTCCGCCAAGGGGAGATCGACAGGCTCATTCGCGCCGATCGCAAAGATCGCGAGCAGATGCTCGATGGGCTGCTGGGGCTCTATAAGATCGATCTCTATGTCAACCCGCGCTCTAAGGAAGCCCATAGGGCTCTCAATCGCAAGGCAGAAGCCCTGGCGGAGCGCCTGGCGCGCGTGCGCCAAGAGATCGACACTCTCGAGCGCCAAGAGCTCTTCGCGCACAAAGCTCAGCTCACCGAGCAGATGGAGCGCATCCAAAGCGAGCTTGCTGTCGTAGATGAGCAGCGCACCAACGCTCATAAACTCTTGCAAAGCTATGACGAGGCCCTGCAGCAGTTTGCCCAGCTCGCAAAAGAGCTCTCTCAGACGGAGCGAGAGCTTGCTGAGAAAGAGAAGCGTGTCGCACAGCGCGAGGCCGAGCGCCACGAGTGTGAGAGGGAGTTAGAGCGTTTGAGCGCGCGGCATCAGCGGGCTCTGCTTGCCCTCAAGGCCGATCTTCAAAAATTGGGGTTTGATAGTGCTCACGTCTTAGAGTCTCTGGAGAGCGCCACGACGTTTGACGACGTGACCGTGATCGCAGAGCGCATCACCGCGCACAAAGCTCTCATAGAGAGCCAGCGCGCCCGGGTCGGGGAACTGCGCGAGCAGCTTGCGCGAGTCTTCGCCGAGCGCACGCAGCGCGAGCGCGCGCTGGAAAAGCTCCGGCAGCAACGCGATGATTTAGAACGCGAGCGCGTGCGCACTGCCGAGCAGATCGCTCAGGGGGAGCGCACGCTCACGGCACTCACCGAAGCCCTCGCTCAGCAAGAGCAAACTTTGACCGATTCTCTCCGTGATCTTGCTGCCAGCGCTCAGGCGCTGGGCGTGACGTTTTCCCCAGTGCTGTCAGACTGGGATGCCTCCAAGATCTCTCAAGTGCAATCGGCGTGGGCGCGCGAGGTGCAACGCCTCGAGGAGCACTACGAGAAGACCCAGCGCGCTGTTTTGCAGACGAAGACCCACTACGAAGCGCTGCGCCAGGAGCTCGCTCACAAAGAAGAGCTTCTCAAGGCCGGGCGCTGCCCTACGTGTGGGCAGCCTGTCTCTTCCCAGCAGTTTAGGGAGGCGCTTGCGGAGATCGCAGCAAAGATGACAGAGCTGGGGCGGCTCGTCCAACACGAAGAAGCAGAACTGGAGCGCATTACAGAGAGAATAGCGCTGTGGAAGCAGATTCAGAGCGCGCTCGCTGCTCTGGTCATTGAGCTGGAGCGCTTCGCGGCACGGCGCGCGGAGCTGAATGCTCAGCGAAGCGTGCTCGACGAGGCCCGCACACGGCAAGCGACCTTGGCTGAACGGGTTGCCCAGCTAGAGCGTCAGATTGCCGAAGAGATCAAGATCGCCCACGCTCAGCAAGCAGAGCAGCAGCGCTTAGAGCAGGCCGTCAACGAAGCGAGTGCTCTGCTCACCCAAGCTTTAGAAGAGGGCGAACGCCTCGAGGAGCTCAAGAACGAGATCGAGAATCTCCTGCGGATGCGGGAGCAGTGGCGCACCAAGCAAACAGCGCGCAAGACGCTCGTCGAGAGTCTCAACGAGCTGCGCGGCGACATCGCGCGGCTGGTAGAGCGTCGTGGGCAGCTCCAGGCGCGCTTGCACGGCCAAAACGAGATCGAGCGCAAGCGTGCGCACGTGCAAGAACTCTTGCAGACCCTTGAGCGCCAAAGGATCACCTTGCAAGCCCGCTACGATGACTGCGTGCACAAGCGGGGTATTGTGCAGGGCCAGATCGATTATCTCGAACGCTTACAAGGCGAGCTCGCCCAGCTGCTGAACGAACAAGAAGAGCTCTCCCAGCTCAAGGCCGAGCTTGAGGAGATCGTCTCGGTCTATCAGATGACCAAAGTCGAGCTGCGCAAGAGAAACCTAGAGGCGCTCAATTACTATTTCAATGCGTTCTTCTCGCTGATGGACTCTGGGGATTCGTATAGTCGTGTGACGGTCCGGGACGATTACGAGATCGAGGTTGAGCTGAAGAACGGGCGTACAATCAGCCCATCGTTGATGTCCGGAGGCGAACGTGCGCTGATCAATATCGCGTTGCGCTGTGCGATCCATCAAGTCTTGGCCAAAGCCGTGCGCAGAATGCCCTTGATCTTGGATGAGCCGACGATCTATCTAGATCGGGATCGCATTCACCGATTGCAGTTCTTATTGGAAGACCTGGGCAGGCGCGTGGGGCAAGTGATCGTGGTCTCGCACGAGGTGGGCTTGGTCGAGGGTGCCGATCACGAGTACCGTACGGAGAAGGGCAGCGACAATATCAGTATAATCTATAAAGTGCGCTAGGTATGCTCTCTTCTGATGTGCGCCGACTCTTTCTGGAAGAGCTGAAGACCCTGGGCGAGCGCGCTCAGCGGGCTGTCAGCCATCGTGACGAAGCCCGCCGCCTCTTCTCACACCTTCAGCTCGATGGCCCAATCCAAGCCCTCACGTCCCTAGAGCGCAGTTCTGAGCCTATCCTGCAGATAGCGCACCATCACGATCCAGCGTTCGAAGTGATCTATGGGGTAGACGGCGGCAGCACCCGCCCCATGCACTTCGAAGACGGCACGACGCTCTGCGCCAATCAAGCCGTCTTTCTCTCTGATCCCCCTCTGCGCCATCGTGGGTTTCCCCTTGAGACATGGCGTACCCTCGCGCTCGTGTCGCATTCTTTTCAAAACGTCGGCGAAGCCCGCGTCACGTATACTCAGAACGAGCACGTCCATCACTGGAGGATTCACTTGACGAAAGACTTTCTTGAGCGTGAGGTCGAGCACATCGTCAAAGGGCTTGCCGACGTGACCAGCGAGCCCACTCACGCCAAGAATATGCTCGATATTTTAGACATCCAAGAGGGCTTGTTACTCGTAGACGGCGCGCTCTATCCCATTGGACTGTATTATTATCTACTGGGCGATCTGAAGGGGGAGTGGGGATATCGCTGGGGGGTGCGGCTTTCCGATCGCGAAGATATCGTGGCATTGCTCGCCGCGCCGATACGCCTAGTCGAAGCGTGTGTAGCGAGAAAGCTCCCGATAGTCGCGATCAACAAGACTCCAGAGACGAGCTGGCTGTTGCGGTTCTGTCTGGGCTCTCCAGAGCGGCGCTGGGCCAGCGATCGTCAGTTTATGACTGCGGTGCTGAGCGATACTCCCAAAGACTCGTTGGGCTATACAAATTGGTTCATTCAAGAAGCCTACCCGTCGTGGGAGGAGCGGGGCTCTGTGATCGATTTGCCCAAGGCCGTGAGCGACTTCGCTCTGATTTTGGAACCCAGTCTCTATCACGTGGCGTTCTTCTATGTGTATGATCCGCGGGTGCGCAGCGTCTTGAAGATCGAGGTGCCGCGGGCGGTCTTTCAGTTCTGCGATCCAGAGCGTCTTCGCAGGCAGATTCTTGCGGAGATCGCGCGGGGCAAGGGCGTGCCCAATGTGATCAGAAAAGCTGACAGCCGCGCTCGTATCACCCAAGAGGAGCGCGAGGCGCTCATTCGCGCCTGCGGGCTTGATCCCGATTATTATTATAACTTAAGTCGGGGAGAGAGCTTGTGAATTTCTTTCAATTCCTGAACCCCGGCGGCCAGGGGTAGTCGGCGGGACAGAGAGCTTCCCCATTGCCCTCGTCTGGGTTGTCTTTTTGGTCTGGAATCTCATTCCCTTGCCCCAAAATCGTTACCTTAGCTTGTTCGGGTGCAAAGAGAAAACATCGGCTCACATAGAGAAGCACTCCCCCCAGATGATGTTTTAGCAGACGGCTATAATTCAAAACCATTTGGGCTGAATCCGCTACAACTATCCCAGCACCATTCAAGATAAAGTTCGTCTTGTAGATGGAGGCTTTGCCTTCATTCACCACGCGGATAGCTCCAAATGCATGGCCTAAGCTATTGAGAGCCAAGTGTGAATGCTTCAAAACAAATTGAGCCCTATCTTGAGCGTAAATTCCCACTCGTGAAGAAGCCATGATAGCACTGCTCAGAATAGTTGCTTGAGCATCATCGTGGAGTCTGATACCTTCACGATTTTGTGCAATTTGCCCAAACTCTAGAGTCGCTTGTGCCCGACCTTCCAGCTTCATCGCCACGAAGTTATAGTTGCTCGTAATGCTAGTACCAACCATACTTAAGCGGGCGTCTTCTCTCATCAACACCCCATATCTCTCAGGGGTATGATCTGATTCACTATTAGGATTGTTGATTGCGCTGTCGACAATAGTAAAATCAGCTGCACCTTCGAGGAGGAGGCCATACCAGCCAGGATCGCGGATTTCGGTGGAAGCTATTCTTGCAGTGGAGTTACCATGTCCCCAGATCCCTCCTGGGAGATCTTCTAGGCGAACCCACCTAAGGGTAAGAGCTGCTTCTCCCCCAACTTCAATGCCCACAGGACACTGCCCATGATACTCTGAACCAGAGCAAAGAGGAGAAGCCATGGAACGAGGAATACCCACAAACGCCATGCCTTGTAAAGCAATTCTCGCTTTGCTATCCCCTGGCACATAGAGCACAGGTTTGTTAGGGATTAAGGCTTTGACGACCGTTTGTTTTGGACCTACTCCTATAAAAGAGAGATCTTTTGTAATCACTAGATTTTCAGTATAGAGACCTGCTTCAACCTTGATGATATCTCCAGGGTGAGCTGCTTCAATGGCTTGTTGAATGGCAACAAAGTCACATCCCTGAGTACAAACAGTCCACGTACGCCCCCCTTGTAACCCAAGAGTTTGAGGGAAGGGGGGAAGAACGCTTATCAAGCTTATTATGAAGGCTGACATTACCAACCTCAAGGGCTTCATTTTAACTCCTCCTTGGCTTTGAATCACCTGTTCTTGAAGATTATATCAACCTCTTTACCATTATCGCAAACATAAGTTATAGAACCCACCCCATAGGCCAGAGGAATTCCAAAGCCACAGGCAACCTCTCCTGCAGCCTCTATCGTGCCTGGCTTGCATCCCCCTGCAGGGCAGATGATAATAATGGTTTGTCGCTGAGTGGCTTTATCTTTATAAACTAGAAGCACAGGATAACTAGAGGATACTTCGCGAGCCACTCTATCAGCTAGAGCATTCATTACCGCACCATCTTGCGATTTTGTAAAAATGACGCCGATGATGTAAAAACCGGGACCATATAGGTCATAAGCACTACCTGATTGAGCAATGTGATTAGCTATCACTTGCAATGTTGCTGGGATGCTCCTC
>CAZODX010000060.1:0-7577 GCA_964578715.1 uncultured Thermotogae bacterium
AGGAGAGACCCTATGGCCAAACAACAGCTAAGCGTCTGGTACGACCGTGAGGGTGACTATCTCGAGATCACGTTTACCCAGGGAAAAGGCTATTTTAAGGATGCCGGCGAGGATCTATTCATGCGCGTTGACCAAAAAGACCGAGTTATTGGATTTGCTATTCTCAACTTTAGCAAGCAAGCGCGGATCAAAAAGCGAATCAAGCTCCCTATTACTGTCGAACTCAAAGAATTACGGACATGAGATGATTACCCGTGACGAGGTGCTGCATATCGCGAAGCTCGCCAAGCTCAAGCTCACCGAAGAAGAGATCGCGCTCTTCCAGGAGCAGCTTGGGCGCATTCTCGAATACTTCCGACAGATCGAAAAGCTCGACACCGAGCACGTCGCCCCGATGAAGCACGTCTTGGATGTGCATACTGTGCTGCGGCCCGATGAACCCCGCCCCTCGGTCTCCCCTGATGAAGCCCTCAAGAACGCTCCGAGACGTCGAGATAATTACTTTGTCGTGCCCAAGGTCGTGGAGAAGACCTGAACCCGCCGCGCCGCGATATTATTCTCATAGCGATCGAGTTCGAGGCGCAACGCCGGGTCGCGCAAGGGTTTGATGGGGTCTTGGAGATGGCGCACACGGACGAGGAGCGTTGCATCTGGAGTCGCAAGGGGCGGCACCCACAGGAACGTCGTCGTCACAGAACTATTGGAGGGAATCGTGACGAAGTGCCGAAAGACCGGCACTGTAGTGTGATCGCCGTCGTCGTCTACGGGCTGCCAGCCCTCCGGCCACGCAGCAAAATCGAGCTGTGAGCTGTCTTTCCAATAGAGCTCGACGACGGCGTTGGGCACGTCCGTCAGCCCGCGATTGTGCACCGTGACGTAGACGCGATTGACCGCGTTCGCCACGGCGTCTTCGTGATCATTTTCGCCGAAGGGCTCTTCGGTCGCGTTCACGATTCCCACCGGTGCGCCGTCCACGCGAATGTCAGGGCTGAAGCCGGTCTCGCGTGATGGGACGCTGCCGTCGTCAGAAGCACTGTCGCGTACGATCAGCTCTGGCAGAGCTTGCTCTAAAAGATAGAGCGCCGCGGGAAGATTCTCTTCAAATGTGGGGCGGATCTGCTCTGGGGGCAGGATGAACCCCGGCTCGCCCGTAGCTGGGCGCAATTCGATCACGAACGAGATGCCCCCGGTCTCGCTGTAGAACCAATCGTTGGAGACGCCCGCTGCCGGGTAGGGACAGTCTAAGCTGATCTGACACGCCCGATAGGTCTGGCCGTGCACGGTATAGATAAACCGGGCCATCGTGGTGCCGATGCGCTCGTACTCGACGGAGTCTGACGGGGGATCGAAGCGCGCCTCCTCGCTCAAGGGAGTTGGAGGATCGAACGTATAGCCCCAGGGCCAGCCCACGATCTGCGAAAAGCTGTGATAGTCTATGAACGCTTTGAAGTGCTTAGTGGGGTCGAGCACGAGGTCGCGGATCGCTCTGATCTCGGGTTCGGAGAAGGGCTCCGGCCCGCGATAGGTGAGACTTTGGGGGTTGCGGCTGCCGCCGGCGCGCGAGTCCCATTGAAAGCTCCAATTTCTATTTAAATCTACGCCGAAGACGCCGTTGCCCAAATCTCTTCGGTTCTTACGCCACAGACGGCAGTAAAACTGCGGGGCCGTGGGACACGGATCAGCGCGCGTGTACTCGTGCCCGTCGGGGTTGACCATAGGGACGATCCAAATCTCTAAGTTATCTATGAGTCTCTTGACGCGCTCATCGGTCGCGTAGTTCTGAGCTAAGTACTGGGCGATCAGGAACGGGACTTCGACGCCGATCCACTCGCGGGCGTGCTGGCCACCTATAAAAAGCGTTTCGGGCTCCGTGGGATCTTCAGTCAGGACGTCATCGCTCAGTTTCACAGCCCAGATTTCCCGGCCCTCATGGCTCTTCCCCAGCGAGACGACCTGGACGATCTGGGGGTACTGCTCGGCGAGCGCGAAGAGATCAGCTTTTAGAGAACGAAACTCCCAGACTCCAAAGCCCGCGATAGTCGTCGTCCCGGTGAAATCGTAAGCGTGGTAGACGAGCGGCGGCGGGGGCTGCGTCTGGGCGGGCTGATGGCTGAGAACGAGCAAGAAGCCAAGAGCAACAAACACGAGCGCACGATGCATATGTCCTCCTTCGTTAATAATCCCGACGCGAAAAGATATAAATCCCCAACGCCAGCATCACCGCCGCAAAGAGCGCCGAGGCCCCCACGGGAACCGCGAGATCCGAGACACCTCCCGAGCCGATCACGCGATTCATGAGAGCTTCCAGATCGTTGAGCTTGGGCAAGATATAGTACAAAAAATCAGCGATGCTCCCCAGCGTCGGCGCAAACGCTCTGAGAGTATCCCGCAACGACGCAACCTCCGCCAAGCCCCACAGCACCACCGTTGCTACGAGCGCAATCCCCGTCCCCTCGGTAAGAAGCGCTATGAGTGCTGCAAAGCTATACAAGATCGCAAAGACAAAGACGACAAGACCCCCCGCACCAAGCAGCCCGGCATCAGCTATGCCCGTCTTCTGCCAGAGCAGCCCCCATATCCCTATACAGAAGAGCATCGTCGTGACGAAAACTAAGAATACCCCGCCGGCGTAGCGCCCCAGATAGAGCTCCCAGCGCGCCAGCGGCTTGGAGAGGAGCAGATAGAGCCTGCCCCGAACCAGCATACTTGAGAACAACCCCGTGGCAACGAACAGCCCAAACAAAATCCCCCAGGGGATGAGCAGACCCAACGCCCCCAGCTCCACTGCCTTGACAAAGTCGCTCTTAGACACAACAAGCCCATGCTGGGTGATCGTGCGCTCGCCGGAGCGGATCTCGACGCGCGTCTGCCCCAGCTCCATCCCAAAGAGCGAGATCGTGACCATCCCCGGCTGGCCCGCAACGTCGCGCACCCCTACCCCAAAGGCAAAGAGCAACAAGAGCCCTACGCTGATAAGGGCCAGCACCACCGAAGCGCGGCGCGCCCACGACTCCCGCCAGCTGTCTTCAACGATCGCCCAGAGCGCTCGTGCCCTCATAGTCTGCTCCGCGCACAAGTTCGACGAACACGTCCTCAAGACTCTTCTCGTGAGTGAGCTCTTCGACAGTGCCCTCTTTGAGGAGCTGCCCGCGATGGAGGATCGCCACGCGATCGCAGACTCGCTCTATCTCGGTCAGGATATGCGAGCTGATGAGGACGGTCGTGCCGTCGCCCTTGAGCTGAAGTAACAGATCTTTGACTTCCTTGCGGCCGATGGGGTCGAGATGCGCCGTAGGCTCATCGAGAATGAGCAGCTTGGGCTTAGGAAGAAGGGCCTGCGCGAGGGCTAAGCGCTGGCGCATCCCCTTGGAGTACCCTCTAACGGCGTCGCGGCGTCCCTCTAGCCCGGCAAGCTTCACAAGCGCCTCGATCCGTGACCGACGCTCGCTCATCCCGTAGAGCTTGGCGAAGAAGTCCAACACTTGATGAGCACGCAAATACTCGGGAAGCTGATAGTCCTCGGGGAGATACCCGACAAATCGCCGGATCTGCACGTCGCGGCTCTCGTGGCCCAAAAGAAAGGCCCGCCCATGATCGGCAAACGCTATGCCCAAGAGAATCTTAATGAGCGTGGTCTTGCCTGCGCCGTTGGGGCCGAGCAGCCCGAAGATCTCGCCCTCTCTGACGGTGAAGCTTACCCCTTTGAGCGCCTCGACGCCGGTGCGCCCTAAGAACCCACGGTAGCTCTTGTGCAGATTAACAATTTCGATGGCATTGCCCGACATACTGATTCCTACGGTCGCACGACCGTCCCTATCGGCTCCCCACGAACGGCTTTCTCTAAGTTGCCTGGGCCAAAGACGTCAAAGACTCTGATAGTGATCTTATTGTCACGGCAGATCGTCAGGGCTGTCAAATCCATCACGTGTAGTCTCTTTTCGAGCGCTTCGTCGAGGGTGAGCTCTGTGTAGAGCTTCGCTTTGGGATTTTTTTTGGGATCGGCGCTGTAGACGCCGGGGACGTCGGTCGCTTTCAGTAAGACCTTTGCGCCGATCTCACTCGCTCTGATTGCAGCCGCCGTGTCGGTCGTCACGAAGGGATTGCCCGTCCCGCCCGCGAAGATCACGAGCTTCTTCTCCGCCAGAGCGCGCCGCGCTTCAATGGGATCAAGGGGCGCAGCATACGCGACGGGGATCGCCGACTGCAAGAGCACAGCGATCCCCTTGCTCTCTAAGCTATATCGGAGCGCCATCCCGTTTAAGACGGTCGCGAGCATCCCCATCTGGTCGGCGACAACCCGGTCAAGACCCGCCAGCGAAGCCCCACGGATGAAATTGCCCCCGCCGATCACAACAGCAATCTGTGCCAGCCGATGCGCAGCACATAGCTGCTCCGAGATAGACTCAAGCGCGCGGGGATCGAGCCCTGCTCTCCCCAGCGCCTCCCCGGAGAGCTTGATCAGCACTCTATTTGCCGACCTCAAACCGCGCGAATCTCCTGACGACGATCGTCTCGCCGACTTTGTTGGCGAGCTCCCCTAAGATGTCTTCGACAGTCGTCTTCCCTGTGGGGTCTTTGATGAAGGGCTGCTTGATCAGGCAGACTTGCTGATAGAAATTTTTTATCTTGCCCTCGACGATCTTCTCGATGACGTGCGGGGGCTTGCCCTCCTGTTCGGCTTGGTGCCGATAGACTTCTTTCTCGCGCTCAAGGACTTCTGCAGGCACGTCCTCGGGCTTGATGTACTGCGGAGGCGGATAGGCCGCCGCGATGTGCATCGCAAGATCTTTTAAGACGCTGCGGAATGCATCGCTGTTGGCGACGAAGTCCGTCTGGCAGTCCATTTCAATCAGAACCCCGACGCGCCCATTATGATGAATATATGCTTCGACACGCCCTTGGTTGGCCTCCCCTGTGCGCGAGGCAAAGAGCTCCTTCCCCTGCTCGCGCAAGATCAGCTTGGCTTTTTCAAGATCACCGTTGGCCTGCTGGAGCGCCTTCTTGCAGTCTAAAATCCCAACGCCCGTCTCCTCGCGGAGCTTCTTGACCAATTCGTTGAAGGACGTCGTGCTCATTCGGTAACACCCTCTTCTGTGTTCACTATGATATCTGATTCGTTGATCTCAAGCTGCGGGGTGACCGCGGCTTCTTCAGGCTTCTTCGCGGCAACCGGGGCTTTCTCCGCAGAACGCCCCTCGCGCCCTTCAAGCACCGCATCGGCAATGCGCGCTGTAATCAGCTTCGTCGCCTTGATCGCATCGTCATTGCCGGGGATGGGAAAGTCAATGGGATCGGGATCACAGTTGGTGTCCACAATAGCGACCACAGGGATCCCCAAGAGCTTCGCTTCGTGAATAGCGTTCTTCTCCAAGATCGTATCGACGACAAAGAGCACCCCCGGTAACTCCGTCATATCCCGCAGGCCCTCAAGGTTGCGCCGCAGTTTCATGAGTTCGCGGCGCCAGTTCTGCGCTTCTTTGGGGGGCATAGCATCGAAGACCCCATTGGCTTCCATCTCCTCAAGGTCTTTGAGCCTCTGAATACGCTTGCGGATGACCTCAAAGTTTGTCAAGGTCCCGCCCAGCCATCGACTATTGACATAGTGCGCGCCGCAGCGCTTGGCCTCCTCAGCGATCGTCTCTTGGACCTGGCGCTTGGTCCCTACAAAGAGCGCGTTCTTCCCCGAAGCGACCGTGTCGCGCACAAAGAGATAGGCTTCTTCAAAGAGCCGGATGGTCTTCTCTAAGTCTATAATATGAATCCCCTTGCGTTCGGTAAAGATGTACTCGCGCATCTTAGGGTTCCACTTGCGCACTCGGTGCCCAAAATGCACCCCCGTCTCCAACAGCTCTTTAATCGTTAGAAGCTCCACATCGCTTCCTCCTTTCTCCAAAGTTCCGGCGTCTCTTCTCTTGCCACAGCTAAGGCCAGAGGAAGGGACGCGCTAACGGTCTTTTACTGTAGCAAAAGAAGCCCATATCTGCAAGTCCCCGCCCTATAAGCTATAATCGTATCAGGTGATCGGACCGTGCCCGATGAGCTCGCACGACCGCTGCCCAAGAACCGCGAAGCCGAACAGGTCGTCCTCGGCGCTGCTATGCTCGAGCCAGAGAGCGTCATCCCTCAGCTCTTACAAGCCCTCCAGCCCGAAGACTTCTATTGGAAGGCCCATCAGACTATCTATAGAGTGATCTTAGAGCTCTTCGAGGGCGGAAAACCCGCCGATCTCATCACCGTAGGGAATCGCCTGGACGAGCTCAACAAGCTCGACGAGATAGGCGGCCGGGCCTATCTCAGCGAGCTGCTCACCAAGGTGACCACAACAGCCAGCGTGCCCTACTACGCAGAGATCATCAAGAAGAAAGCCGTCCTGCGCGCGCTCATCAAAGCGGGCCACGAGATCACCGAGCTGGGCTTCAACGAAGAGCAAGATCTCGAACCCCTGCTCGATGCCGCCGAAGAGAAGATCTTTCAGATCTCGCGCTTCCAGCTTACGCACAATTTCTATCTCATCCGGGATTTTCTGCATGAGCACCTGGAGCGCCTGGAGAAGCTGCAGCGCGATCCCTCCCAGCACACTGTCACGGGATTGCCCACAGGCTATAGGAGATTCGACGAGATGACCGCGGGGCTGCAGCCTTCAGATCTGATCGTGATCGCCGCTCGCCCCAGCATGGGCAAGACGTCGCTGGCGCTCTCTATCGGCCGGAACATGGCGCTGCGCTTCGGCAAGTGCGTGGGATTCTTCAGCTTAGAGATGACCAAAGAACAGCTTCTGGAGCGCCTGCTCTGCGCCGAGGCGCGCATCAATCTCCACCGGCTGCGCGGAGGGTATCTCCAGACAGATTCTGAATCGTGGCGGCGCATTATCAACGCCGCAAGCAAGCTCCAAAACAGCAAGATCATCATTGACGACACTCCCAGCATCTCGGTGCTGGAGCTGAAGGCCAAGGCGCGGCGCATGAAGACCGAGCACAATCTCGACATACTCTTTGTCGATTACTTACAGTTAGTCGAGGCCGGGGCACACACAGACGTGCGCGAACAAGAAGTCGCGTACATTGCGCGGTCTCTGAAGGGATTAGCGCGGGAGCTCAATATCCCTGTGGTCGCGGTCTCGCAGCTGTCGCGTGCGCCGGAGCGCCCACCACGAAGACCACGGCTCTCAGATCTCAGAGAATCTGGGGAGATCGAGCAGACTGCTGACGTCGTGCTCTTCTTGTATCGCGAGGATGCCGGCGGCGACGACAGCCCCGACGAACCAGAAAGCTCCTCGCCCTTGGTCCATGAGACGGAGATTATTATCGGGAAGCAACGCAACGGCCCCACAGGCTCTTTCACCCTGCTCTTCCATCGCGCCTATACGAGCTTTGAGGAGCATTACGTGGGGGCGGAGGGGCCAACTTTCTGAGGGCAGCCCTTGTCCGTCCCCTCTCTCATAGGCTATAATCGTTCAAATTCCCTGGCGCGGGAGGAAACGGTGAGCGAGGAAGTCTTGCTCGAAGTGCGGAACTTGGTCAAGGACTTCGGCGGCCTGCGCGCTGTCAATAAGTGCTCGCTCTCCGTCAAGCGCGGCA
>CAZODX010000061.1:0-6581 GCA_964578715.1 uncultured Thermotogae bacterium
ACGTCACCCCGCCCTTTGTCCCACCAAGCCCGAAAATCCCGATCTCTCCGTTGAGGGCTACCCGCGGCGTCAGACGCATCTCCAGCCCCACAAGCCCTTGTAAGGGGGTATAGAGCATCAGCGCATCTTGCGGCGGCGCGTACGCAAAAATCCCCACCCCGCCCCCAACATATAAATCAGCAATCTCAAGATTAATCACTTTGAGAAACGCCCGCGGCGTGAAGCTCAACGCGCTGCCCACAACAAAAAAATCTGCTTCAAAGCCGAAGAGATCGGAGACCCAGACCCTCAAGCTCATCCCTGACGCCGGCAACGCCTGCGGCGGCCTCATAGGGAACGTCAACTGCATCCCCGTGCCAAAGCCGTGCTGCTTTGACAGATTCTCCAGAGCTATCGCCGGAAACGCGCTCATCGCAAGCGCAGCCAGCACCAGACTCCCGATCGTGATGATGCGCTTCATATTCTCCTCCTTGTCTGCGCTAGGGTTGCTCTGTCGGCTGCGGCGCGGGCGTGCGCACAAAATAATAGTGCAACCCCAAGCTCACGGCCGGGGTAGCCCCGGCGCCCTCAGGCCCAAAGAAGAACGCCTCGCCAAACTCGAGATTGATCGCTAAGCTCGGCAGAATGCTCAACTCCATGCCCCCCTTCACCGCGATATCCCCCACTCCCCCGACCCAGTAGTCCCCAATGTGCAAGTTCGCCTCCAAGACCGTATAAAAATCGAAGAGGTCCGTATCGGCCAAGCGCAACAAGAGCTTGCCGGCAGCGCAGCCGCTGGTGAAGCCCCCCATAGAGATCACGAACGCGTTCGCCTCCACCGCGAAATTCTCCATGAGCCAGAAGCGCACGCTGATCACGCATGGGGCTTGCAGCCCGATCCCCACCGTGCGGTACTGCGATAGGTCTGGAGAAGGGAGTCCTTGAGCCGCGAGGGGCACAGCAGCAAGCCCCACCAGTATCCCCACAAGAACGAACGTTCTCGTCATACTCTCACCTCTTCGGCTACAGTACGAGATGGCTCTCAAGAGCGTCAATGTCGTGCGGGCGTTTGCGCCCAGACACCGGTCACCGCTGGCACTGGAGCGCTTTTATATGCTATAGTGAAGGCGCGTGAGAGGAATGGTCGCTCGATATCTGTTATACGGTGTGCTCGCGTGTGCTCTGGCGATCTCGCTTTGGGTGGGGCTGCGCCGCATGGCGTGGGATGCTGCGTATCAAACTGTCGGGATTGTCGTCCCTGCTCAAGAGATAGACAGCTCTCTCAGCGACGGGGAGTTGCGCGACGTGCTCACGAGCATGCGCGTTCAGGGCGTCGTGGCGCTGAGCGTAGAGTTTTCGGATTTTCCAGACTGGAATCTCGAACGAGCAGACTCTCGCGATTCCGTTGTCAGGGTTCTTCGCGCTGCCCAAGCGAGTCATCTAAAAATAGTTTTTGTCGTGGACGCCGACCGGGGAGAGATGCCGTCATTGGCCCTTCGGCCCGATTCTGTGATGCTCGTCTCAGAACAGGGGTCTGTCGTGCCTTCATGGATAGTGACCGACTTTCGCGACGCATTGCTTGGGATAGTCGAGTTCAGTGAGCCTGCAGTATTGATACAACTCTATCGGTGGGGCTGGCGAAACTTTGTGCGCGTCCATGCGATCAAAGCGCGCGAGCTGGATCGTCTGGGATTGGAAGGCACCCTGGCGCGCTGGGAGCGCGCCGTGCAAGAGCGCTCTATCAGACTCTTGTGGGTCACCGAGCACAGAAAGTTCCCTGAGTATCTGGAGCATCTCAGCCGACGGATTGTCCAACTGGGGATGAAGCTGGGGCAGCCGTCGGCTCCCGTGCCGTTCGAGAGTTCGTATTGGGTCTATCTTATCGTAGGGGCGGGCTTTGTAGGGTTCGCGCTGCTGACTCTCATGAGCTTCTCGCAGCGTTCAATAAGTGCGATTCTCGCGTGTGGCTTGATCGGCTCAGGTGCTCTCGCTGCGCTGGGGGCGTGGGATTTCGAGCGGGCGCGTCAAGCCCTCGCCCTGATGATCGCTGCGTTGGCCCCGTGGTTCGTGATGCTCGTGAGCAAAGAGCGATGGTCGGGGTGGAAGCTGCTTGTCGCAGTTTCGCTGGGCTCAAGCTGCGCGGGGCTGGCCGTCGCGGCGTTGTTGAGCGATCTCTCGTATTTTCTCAAGATCAACGAATTCCGTGGCGTCAAGATTGCGCTCGTCGCACCGTCGGTGCTCATGGTGCTCAGCGAGTTGTGGCGTTGGCGAGGGCCAGATTGGGGCAAGCTCCTCGTGCATCTGAAGCGCGGGGCGTGGCTTGTTCCCGTGCTTGGGTTTGGGGCGCTCTTCTTTGTGTTAGAACGCAGCGGCAATCTTCCCGCCATTCCCGTGGCGCGCTGGGAGGAGTTTTTGCGCGAAAGGCTCGAAGATTGGCTCACGGCTCCCCCGCGGTTCAAAGAGTTTTTAGTCGGGCATCCGGCGCTCATGCTCTGGAAGAACGATCACAGCTTCTTTCAGCTCGGCGTGCTCGCGCTCGGTGCGCTGGGCCAAGCTTCGATTATCAATACGTTTGTGCACCTGCACACGCCGTTGGCGCTCTCGCTGTGGCGCACGGCGAACGGTCTTGTGCTCGGCATACTCATTGGGCTTGGTGTGCGCGCTCTTGTGGTGAGGGTGGAGCGATGGCGCCGACGCTCGTGATCGCGGGCTATTACGGGTTTGGCAACTGGGGCGATGAAGCGGCGCTCGCTGTATTGACTGAACACCTGCGCAGAGCTATACCCCACGCGCGGCTCATCGTGCTCTCGCATGATCCCGCGCAGACGGTTCGGTTGCACAGCACAGACGCGGTCAATCGCTGGAATCTTTTGGAGATTCACCGTGCGCTTGAGCGCGCCTCCGGGTTTATCTTGGGGCCGGGAAGCTTACTGCAAGACGCCACGAGCACTCGGTCGTTGCTGTATTATCTGGGGTTATTGCGCTGGGCGCAGCGCTATGATCTGCCCACGTACTTGATCGGGCAGGGGATTGGGCCGTTGCGCTCAGGGCGTTCTGAGCGATGGGTTGCCAAGAGACTGCAGCGGGCGCGGCTGGTGCTGGTGCGCGACCGCGCGAGTTTTCGGTGGGCCAAAGCTCACAATATTAATGTCTTATTAGGGGAGGACTTGGCCCTGCTGGGGGAAGCCTCCGCCGTGGGCGAGCGGGGTGAGGGCCGGAACGCGACTCTAGGGCTCTCCCTGCGTCCGGGGCTCTCACAAGAGAATCTCCGCGTGCTGCGCCGCGCGCTGTGTACGCTCATTGAAAAAAACTTCAAGCTCGTCTTCCTGCCGTTTCACGCCGACCAAGACCTCCCGGTGCTGAACGAGCTCGCTCTTCCTGCTTCTGTGGTCGAAGCCCACAGCCCTCATGAGCTTCTTAGGGCTATGCAGAGCGTAGACGTCGTGCTGGGGATGCGGCTCCATAGCTTGGTCTTCGCGCTGGTGTGCGCCGTGCCGTTCTGTGCGCTCAGCTATGATCCCAAGATCGAAAGCTTCTTGCGCCGTGTTGAAGAGCTCTGTGAGCGTTCTCTTCCGTGGTGGAGCGCGTCGGGGGCGCTTCATGAACACGAGCTTATATCACAGATTCTCGAGCTGTACGCACAAAGAGATGAGCTGCGCGAGCGCCTGCGCCAGGCGCAGACGCCCCTGCAGACGGCAGCACGACACTCGTTAGAAGAAGCGATGCACGTGATGGCGAACGAATTATCTGTGTTCTGACAACGCTCTCGTCATTATGCCGTCCCGTGATTTGCACGCCCCACTCTCTCTTTGCTATAAATGAGCTTACATCGAACCCACAGAAAGAGGGAGACACATGGCCGACAAAAAAGAGCTACGAGAACCGGAAATCCCCGAAGGGGATGGGCGCTTCCCCTGGTGGATTTGGGTCGCTGTGATGGCGTGGCTTGTGTATGCGTTTCTGATCGGGCCGTTCGCCCTGACAAGCCCACGCTAAAAAGCTCAAGGAGGGATGCCGCGTGACCGAGCAGAAAGCCGTCAAGCTCTGGTTTTTCTCGTCGCTGGTCTGGCTGGCGCTGGGGCCGCTCATCGGGGCGTTGATGTCCCTGCAGTTTCTCTGGCCCGATGCACTCAACTTTCTCGCAGACTTCAACTTCGCCTATAGTAAAGCCCGCATCTTCCACACCAATTTGGTGATCTACGGCTGGATCGGCATGAGCTTCATCGCCGCGATTCTCTATATCATCCCCAAGCTCTGCGGCACCGCGCTGAAATACCCTCAGCTTGCCTACTGGGCCGGCTGGTTGTGGAATCTCGCTATTGTACTGAATCTCGTGCTCATCTGGGCGGGGATCGTGGGGAACCCGCTGCTCTCGATCCAGCCCTATGAGTATGCCGAAGCCCCGCTCTTAGTAGATATTCTCATCGTGCTCTGCGCCGTGGCTATTATCTTCAGCGTGCACGCTACTGTACTCGCCCGCACCAAGCCCACGCTCTACGTCTCGGTCTGGTATCTGCTCGGCGGGCTGTACACGACGGCGATCACGTATCTTGTCGGGAATTTTCTCGTCTTGGCGTTTAGGGGCTTGGGCAATCAGATTATTCACGCGTGGTGGCTGCACAACGCCGTCGGCTTGTTTATTACCCCGTTGGGGCTGGGCATCGCGTACTATCTCATCCCGATTGCCGCGCAGCAGCCCGTCTACTCCCATAGACTGGGCATTCTCGGCTTCTGGACGCTGATGGCCTTCTATCCGGGGACGGGGCTCCACCACTTCTTGCAGATGCCCATGCCCACTTGGATTGGCGAGTTCGCCGTCGTCAGTTCGGTGCTGTTGGCGATCCCCGTGCTCGCGGTCGTCGTCAATCACCTGGCGACGCCGGCGGGCAATTGGCGCAGGATCTTTGATTCGTTCCCGTTGAGATTTGCGATCTTCGGTTCGGTCTATTATCTGTTCACGTGTATTCAGGGGCCGTTCCAGACGACCCATGCTGTCAATTGGTTCGTGCACTTCACCGAATGGGTGCAGGCCCACGCGCATCTGGCCCTCACCGGCGCGTTCACGTGCTACGGGATCGCGGCGATCATCTACATCTTCCCGCGCCTGACCGGGCGCCAGCTCTACAGCCGCACGTTAGCAAATTGGGTCTTCTGGATCATGGCCGTCGTCTTCCCGTTATTCTATCTGGGCTTTACGCACTCTGGGCTGGTGACAGGGATCAGTATCAATATTTTGGGCAATACTATTTACGAGACGATCTCGGCCGTGTGGCTGGCGCGGCTCTTTCGGACTCTCATGGGCGCTGGGGTCGTCTTGGGATTTCTGCTCTTTGGGTATCTGATCGTGCGCTCGTTACAGATTGGCCCGAAGTTTGAGGAGGGCATGAGCGAGGTCGCTGAACCCACACCGGCCCGCGTCGAGAGGAGGGCGATCGCGTCATGATGCCGCATCAACACCAACCGTGGCAAGCCCCCGGCGAAGCTTCGGCGCTCTATTGGGTCTTAGTCGTCTTAGTGGGAGCGGGATTGCTCGCGTTCATGCTCTGGGCGCTCTACGCCAAGCTGCGCCCGCGCCGCTGGACGACTTTAGGATATCACGCCCTGGGCGCGCTCGTCGTTATCATGACGGTCTTCACCCTTGTACTCTATATTATTCCGGCCAATCAAGCCCAACAGATTCCTCCCACCGCGCGGGCGTGGGACTGGAAGCCCGGAGAAACTATCAAAGACCCCGGCGGCTCCGGCTTAGAGGGCGAGCCGTATCGCGGGTATTTGGTCTATCTGGCCAACGGCTGTACGTATTGTCACACGCTCTATCTGCGCCCAGAAGATATCAAGACGGGCTGGGCCGAAGGCGCCAAGCCCGACGAAGTCTCCCAGATGGGGGATTTCGTGCATTATCCCTTCACGATGCTGGGGACGCAGCGCGATGGGCCGGATCTCTCGATCATCGGGCGCAAGATCCCCGATATGAAGTATCACGTTGATCACTTGGTCGACCCGAGAAAATTTAAGCCCAAGTCGGTCATGCCGACGTATCGCTACTTGAGCGAGCGCGATCTGCGCGATCTTGCGGCGTTCTTGGTGAGCTTAGGGAACGAGCCGCAGAAGCTGCGCGCAGGCATCACTCCGACTCCACCGCCGCCCAGCGAAGACCCGCGCGTCGCTAAGGGGAGAGAGCTTTATAGAAGCGCGGGCTGCGTCGCGTGTCACAGCGTCGACGGTTCGCCGAATGTCGGCCCCACGTGGAAAGGGCTCTTTGGGCACGAAGTCGAAGTTGTGCTTCCCGATGGCTCGAGCCAGACTCTCATCGTCGATGAAGAATATCTGCGCGAGTCGATCTTGCAGCCGGCGGCCAAGATCGTTAAGAACTTTCAGAACGTGATGCCCAGCTACGAAGGGCGCTTCACCGACGAAGAGCTCCAGGCGTTCATTGAGTACATCAAGAGTTTGCGCTAAAATATCTTTCGTGGAGGTAGATAAGAGTGAGTACTATACGCCGATGGATGCTGTATGGGGTCGTTTTGGGTTTTGCGCTCTTTGGGGTGACGGCTTGTGGAGGGGGTGGGGGGCAGCAGACGCAGCAACCCGCATCGCAGCCC
>CAZODX010000061.1:6591-7416 GCA_964578715.1 uncultured Thermotogae bacterium
GAGCAACCGGCCCAGCCGCCTGCAGCCCCAGCTCAGTCTGAAGAGGAGCAGCTCATCGCGCGCGGGCAGTCTCTCGCAAGCTCTATTGGCTGCACGGCATGTCACAGTGCCGACGGGACGACTCTCGTCGGCCCCACATGGAAGGGGCTGTACGGCCACGAAGTCGAGGTCGTTCTCCCTGACGGTACTGAGACGAAAGTCGTCGCTGATGAAGCATATCTTCGTGAGTCCATCTTAGACCCCAACGCCAAGATCACCAAGGGCTTTCAAGCCAATCTCATGCCCATCTATCAAGGGCAGCTGAGCGAGGACGACATCAAGGCGATCATTGCGTACATCAAGAGTTTGCAGGGCGAGCATTCGCACGAGTGAGCTGACTCATCACCCCTGCGCTTCTCTCCTCGCGTGTGGGGAGAGGGGCCGGGGCGAAGCGTTTTGATGCAGAATCTTTCTCAATCAGTGGTCGCATCAAAACGCTTCGGAGTGAGGGGGGCAGAGTTCTATGGACCCGCTCAATTGGCTTGGTATTCTGTTGGGGGGTGGCGCTCTCGCTTTGATCGTGCTGGCAATCTTTCGCGGCGAGTTCCGCGAAATAGAGCGCCCTAAATACGAGATGCTTGGCCAGGAGCCGCCTGCAGGGATCAAGCCTGCTCAGCCCGGTCGGATGGGCATTGAAGACCGGATCATTCGGGTGGGGCTGGCGATTGCCGCGGGATATTACGCATCACGGTTTGGGTGGGGCTCGGCGCTAGGGATAGTGCTGGCGGTGCTGGCGCTCTATGTAGGGGTGACGGCGCTGCTGGCCCGCGATTATCTCTATAAAAT
>CAZODX010000062.1:0-7332 GCA_964578715.1 uncultured Thermotogae bacterium
CCGCACACGCACGCAGTCTTCTATGGGACTCGCGAAGAAGAATTTCTCGCCCGCTGCCAGGGCGAGAAGTACGGCAAGGGTATTCTCACCACGGTCGAGAGGGTGCGCGCTGCTTCGGAAGATCAGCTCTATGAGTTCTCCAAAAGATTTCTCTTCGAGATGGCGCGCTTGGGGACGACGACCGTCGAGATCAAGAGCGGCTACGGCTTAGACACCGAGAACGAGCTGAAGCTCCTGCGCGTCATCAAAAGGCTAAAAGAGACGCTGCCTATCGAGGTCGTACCGACGTTCTGCGGGGCGCACGCCGTGCCCGCTGGTGTCGAAAGATCTCAGTATGTTCGCGAGATCATCGAAAAGATGCTTCCGAGAGTGCGCGACGAGCATTTAGCGGAGTTCGGCGACGTCTTCTGCGAGCAGGGCTTCTTCAGCGTTACCGAGAGCAGAGAGATTCTCAATGCGTGTCACCAAGCGGGCCTAGCTCTGAAGATGCACGCTGACGAGCTGAGCCCGCTGGGCGGAGCAGAGCTCGCGGCGGAGCTTGGTGCCGTCTCGGCGGATCACTTATTACACATTAGCCCACAGGGAATCGAAGCGCTTAAGCGCGCAGGCGTGGTCGCGGTGCTCCTGCCGGGGACGGCCTTCTCGCTCAACGCCCCTTATGCCCCCGCACGCACGATGATCGACTCTGGGCTGGCCGTCGCGTTGGGCACGGATTTCAACCCCGGCACATGCTTACTCTATTCGATGTTCTTCATGATCGCGCTGGCCGTGCTCAAGATGCAAATAACTATCGAAGAAGCGCTCACCGCTGCGACGCTCAACGCTGCTGCTGCCGTTTGTCGTGCTCAGAGCGTGGGGAGCATCGAGCCGGGCAAGCGCGCCGATCTCGTCGTGCTTGATCTAGAGAATTACAGACAGATTCCGTATTTTGTTGGGCATGAGGGACGCTTCGTGCGCGCGGTCTTCTGCCGCGGGCGCTTACTGTATGAGCGCGATCACGATCAAGGCATTCGCTAAGATCAATCTGGGCTTGCGCATCGTGGGCACGCGCCCCGACGGCTATCACGAGATCGAGACGACCTTGCAGAGCCTGGATCTTCACGATACGCTTGTGCTCAAGTCTTTGAATAGCTCAGCCATTCAGCTTGAGGTCTCCAGTCCGTGGCAGCTCCCCACCGGGCGAGAGAATCTCGTCTATCGTGCTGCAGAGCTGCTTGTCTTGCGCTTGAGACGAGATCTTGGGGTGCGCATTGTCTTAGAGAAGCGCATCCCTGTTGGCGCGGGCTTAGGCGGCGGCTCCAGCGATGCAGCTGCGACGCTTGTAGGACTCAATGAGCTCTTTCATCTTGGGCTTGGGCGTGCGCAATTGCACGAGCTTGCGGTCGCACTTGGGAGCGATGTCCCGTACTTTTTGATGGGAGGGCTCTGTCGTGGGCGCGGCCGCGGCGAGCGGCTCGAGTCGCTTCCACCGCGCTTCACAGCGTATCACTTTGTGCTTGCTATGCCGGCAAGTGCACTGGCCACCGCCGACGTCTATCGCACATATGATGAGCTGATTGAGCGGGGTTGGCGGCCTCCACCGGCGCGAATCTGTGAGAATATAGACTGCGTTAACGACCTTGAAGACGCGGCTACTGAGCTCTGCCCGGCGTTGCGCGCGCTTCGCGAGGCCCTTGAGCGCAGCCATCCGGAGCTATGGGGCATGAGCGGCAGTGGGCCGGCTTACTATGCCGCGTGGCGCTCTCCGGAGCGAGCCCGCCATGCCGCTCATATGCTTTTGGAACTCGGCTACGCTGTCTATACTACACGCCCTACTCTCCAAGGCCATGAACTTGTTATGGCCAATGAAAATCTCTAAGATAGCGATAGCTCTATGTATGTGCGCATTGGCTTAGCGCAGATCAACACGACCGTTGGGGATCTCGCTGGCAATCAAAGAAAAGTCTTCGAATATCTGGAGCGCGCCCGGGCTGAGCGCGTTGATATCCTGGCCTTCCCTGAATTGACGCTCACTGGGTACCCTCCGGAGGACTTGCTTTTTTGCAAGGGCTTTCTTAGAGCTACTCAAGATGCGCTGTCAGAGATCATTCCCCACGTACGTGATCTCGTGGCGATCATTGGGTTTGTCGAGCTTGAGCACGAGCGACGCTATAACGCCGCGGCCGTGATCTGTGACGGTCAGCTTGTAGGCGTCTATCGCAAGCGTTGTCTGCCCAATTACGGAGTCTTCGACGAGATGCGCTACTTCCATCCTGGAGAGAGCGTGCCCATCTTCACCGATGGGAAGCTCTCGTTTGGCGTGACGATCTGCGAAGATATCTGGTGTTCTTCAGAGAGCCCTCTTATAGCTCAGGCGCGTGCCGGTGCTCAGCTCGTTATAAATATCTCGGCATCGCCTTATGAGCTGCGCAAGCCGGCGCAGCGCGAACAGCTCTTGATGACACACGCAACGCGGGAGCGCGTCGCCGTGGCGCTGTGCAATCTTGTGGGCGGCCAGGACGAGCTCGTCTTCGACGGCCATAGCTTAATCTACGACCAAGACGGGAAGCTCCTCGCACGGGCGAAAGCTTTTGAAGAAGACCTATTGATCGCAGATCTGGCGCTCACGCCCCGACCTGGATCGTCGGGCGCTTCGTTCAGACTTCCGCGGGCTGTGGGGCGCTATCCCGCGCAAAAAGCCGTGCCGCGCATCGAACCAAGCCTCCCTGAAGCCGAAGAGATCTATCGCGCCTTAGTAGTTGCTACTCGGGACTATGTGTACAAGAACGGCTTCGAAAGAGTTATCATTGGGCTTTCAGGGGGGATCGATTCGTCTCTGGTCGCGTGTATTGCCGTCGACGCCCTCGGCGCAGAGAACATCCTGGGGGTCTTTTTGCCCTCACGGTTTACTTCCCAAATGAGCCACGATGACGTGACCCAGCTTGCCCGCAATCTCAATATTCGACTGATCAAGATTGATATAGATTCGCTCTATGAGAGCGCCCTGCGGACGCTTGCTCCCGTGTTTGGAGAGACCGAACCTGATGTGACTGAGGAGAACATGCAAGCGCGCCTGCGCGCCCTCCTCTGGATGGCGCTTGCCAATAAGTTTCGTGCGCTCGTGCTGACCGCGGGTAACAAAAGCGAGCTTGCTTTGGGCTACGCCACGCTCTACGGGGACATGGCCGGAGGGTTCTGCGTGCTCAAAGATATTACGAAGACCAGAGTCTATCAGCTGGCGCGCTGGCGCAATGCTCGGTCTGAAGTGATTCCCCAGAGCATCTTTGAGAAAGCACCCACAGCAGAGCTGCGCCCAAACCAAACGGACGAAGCCGATCTCCCCGCTCCCTACCGCGACCTGGATCGCGTCATCGAAGCATATGTTGAGCGCAACCAAGACCCGCGCGAAATCGCACAAGCCTTACAGCTTCCTGAGAGCACCGTGCGCGCGATCATCGCGCTCATCCAAAAGAGCGAGTACAAGCGCCGTCAAGCCCCTGTCGGCCCCAAGATCACATCCAGGGCCTTTGGGCGCGACTGGCGCCTGCCTATAACCAATCGCTGGCTTCTAACCCCCTCTTGACAAACGCCCTCTGTGACGCTATAGTGCTGAAGGTGACGCACAATGGAGACGATCCCTCGGCTCTCCAAGGAAGAGCTGTTGCAGCTCGAGGCAGAGCTGCTGCACTCGCTCTGGTACGACGGTGCTGCAAGCGTCCTGCGACTGGAGCGGCGCTTGGGGCGCCCGCCCTCTGAACTCTTAGAGGGCCTTGAAGACCTCATGCGCAAAGAATATGTGTATCTCCACTGGCCCTCTCTCTATAATCCGCTACAGTCGGTCTACTATTTGACGACGAAGGTGCGCAAGAGGATCGCGGCGATGCTCAAGGAGACGCCGCGCTATCGCATGAAGATCTTTTGGGAGCTGCTCTGCCGCGAGCAAGAGGGCCTACCCCCGCGCGATATCCTCAATGCCCCTACCGTCTAAACAGCCTGCCCAACTCCACAAAGCTTTGCTCAGGTGGTACGGCCGCCATCGGCGCGATCTGCCGTGGCGCACGACCCAAGACCCGTATCGCATTTTAGTCTCCGAAGTGATGCTCCAGCAGACCCAAGTCGAGCGCGTGCGTCAGTACTACCCAAGATTTCTTGAGCGGTTCCCGACGGTAGAAGAGCTGGCGCGCGCTCCACTCGATGACGTGCTGAAAGCTTGGGAGGGGCTGGGCTACTACGCCCGCGCGCGCAATCTCCATAAAGCCGCGCAGATCATCGTGCGCGACTATGGGGGAAAGATCCCGCAAGATTATCAAACGCTGCTGCGGCTTCCGGGGATCGGGCGCTATACGGCCGGGGCGGTTTTAAGTATCGCGTTTGGGCAGGACGAGCCCGTCGTCGACGCCAATGTGCGGCGCGTCTTGTCGCGGCTCTTTGCGTTGCGTCGCGCGCAGACTCACAAAGAACTCGAAGGGCTTGCGCGGGCGCTCCTGCCCCCTGGACGTGCGGGGCTCTTCAACCAAGCCTTGATGGACCTCGGCGCGACGATCTGTATCGCTCGCGAACCCCGGTGTCTTCTCTGTCCTTTGGCTCAGCTGTGTGAGGGGCGCCGGCTTGGCATTCAGAGCGAGCTGCCTGTGCGCGCGCAGCCTCGCGCCAAGCCTCACCATGATGTCGCTGTCGGGATCATCTGGAAGGGCGAGAAGATTCTCATTACAAAGAGACCCAACGCAGGGCTGCTGGGCGGGCTGTGGGAATTCCCCGGCGGCAAGCGCCAGTCTGCTGAATCTCTCGAAGACTGTGTGCGCCGTGAGATCTTCGAAGAAGTCGGAGTACACGTGCGCGATCTCAAACACTTTATGACGGTTCAGCACGGCTACTCGCACTTTCGCGTCACGCTCCATGTCTTTGAGGGAAGGTACGCGGGAGGGCGGCCGCGTTGTCGGGGGTGCACCGCCTGGAAGTGGGTCACCCCACAAGATTTACGCAAATATGCGTTCCCGTCGGCAAATCAAAAGATCATTCAAAGACTATTTGACGCGCTCGCGACGACTACAGTAAACTTTCGCCACAGCACTAAAGTAAAGGAGTGACATCGTGGCTACTCGCGAAGTCTTCTGGAACATCTCCCCCCTGGGTGAACTGATCTTCTATCTAATCGCTCTTGGTGCTATCGCGATCTTCGCGTATGGCATCTATTGTCATGTGCGCAGAATTCTGATGGGCAAGAGGGTCGCGTTCACCGTGCGCCCCCTGTGGACCAAGCTGAGCACAGCCATAGCGAGCATCGCGGCTAATAGAACGATCGCGCGTCACGACATCTCCGCGGGTATCATGCACTTCTTGATCATGTGGGGCTTCATCGTGCTCTTCATCGGCACAGTCATTGTCACTATTGAATACGATCTCTTCCAGAAGATCTTGGGGCGAGAGCATGGCTTCTGGGTCGGCTCGTTCTTTTTGGGGTATGAAGTGATCTTGGACACACTGGGGGTGCTCTTTCTCCTTGGGCTCGTGTGGGCGCTTGTTCGTCGCTATGGGCTGAAGCCGCCGCAGCTCACCTGGAAGCCTTTGGATCTGGCACTTCCCGTGTGGCTGCTTGTGATCGGCGCGACGGGCTTTGTCGTGGAGGGCTTGCGCCTGGCGGCGACGGCTTCCGAGCTCTCGTATGATCCGCGCTGGTCGTGGGCAGGGTTTCTTATCTCTCGCTGGGTAGGAGGGCTGCCCGTGGAGACGCTGCGCACCGCCCATCTTGTGCTCTGGTGGGTGCATGGGTTCTTGGCTTTAGGCTGGATCGCGTATCTGCCCTATGCCCCGAAAGTCATGCACATTCTCTCTGCCGGGGTCAATCTCTTCTTTCAAGAGCTGCGTCCGCGCGGGCGCTTAGAAGTCCTAGACGTCGAGGGCGCGTTCGAGCGCAACGAAGTCCTGGGCTTTCAGACAATCAAAGACTTGACGCGCAAAGATCTGTTAGATTTAGCAAGCTGCACCGAGTGCGGACGCTGCGAGGCGAACTGCCCCGCCCATCTCTCAGGGAAGATCCTGTCGCCACGTGAAATTATCTTAGAACTGCGCGATCACGTTAACGAAGAGCTGCCCGCGTTTGGCAAGCCGAAAGAGCACAAGCAGATCATCGGGTATTCGATCAAGCCTGAAGAGATCTGGGCATGCACGACGTGCATGGCCTGTGTCGAGGTCTGCCCGGTGTATATAGACCCACTCAATAAGATTTTAGAGCTGCGCCGCAACGAAGTGATGATCCAAGACAAATACCCCGCGGGCTTCACCGACGTCTTCAAGGGCATGGACGGTCGGGGAAATCCGTGGGACATGCCGACATCAGAACGTCTAGCATGGATGAAGGGTCTCGACGTGCCCATTGCTTCTGCATTGGCTGCGGCCAACCCCGGCCCAGTCTTTGAGTATCTCTTCTTTGTGGGCTGTGCGGCGTCGTTTGACCCAAGAGCGCAGAAGATCGCGCGCAGCGTCGTGAAGATCTTACAGCACGCTCAGATTAAGTTTGCCGTGCTCGGCGAGGAAGAGGGCTGCACCGGCGACCCTGCTCGCCGCATCGGCCACGAGTATATCTTTCAGATCCTAGCGAAACAGAACATCGAGATTTTTAACAATTATAACGTCAAGAAGATCTTGACGATCTGCCCGCACTGCTTCAACACGCTCAAGAACGAATACCCTGCCCTGGGGGGCCACTACGAAGTCGTCCATCACACGCAGCTTATTGAGCAATTGCTCCGAGAGGGTCGCCTCAAGCTCACCAAAGAGATCCCCGCGACGATAACATATCACGACTCGTGCTATCTAGGGCGCTACAACAGAATCTTCGATGCGCCGCGCAATATTCTGAAAAAGATTCCGGGGGTGAAGCTTGTCGAGATGGAGCGCCATCGGGAGCGCGGGATGTGCTGTGGCGCGGGCGGCGGACTGATGTGGCTCGAAGAAGAGCCCGGCAAGCGCGTTAATGAACTGCGAGTCAAGCAAGCCCAGGAGGCCTTTGTCGGGACAAATGGGCGTGCTAAGTTTGTGGCCAGCGCGTGTCCGTTTTGTATGATCATGCTCGAAGACGGGATCAAATCGAAGAACGCCGAGTTTGAGAACAAAGATATTGCAGAATTAGTCGCGGAGGCGCTGGATTAGCGGACTAACCCCAACCGGCGTAAATCTGCTTCATCCCAGCCGATGTCTTTTAGTAATGTCTGGAGCAATCTTGGGGTTGAAGGTCTTGCGCCGATGGTAGTAGATTGCTACTACACGCGATCTTTTGCGAAAGATGCGCCGCGATCCCCTCCCCTTGCGCAGTTGCCATCCATCGCGCTCTAAAGCGGCAATGAGCTCATCAGC